>CALDEO010000213.1 GCA_937942465.1 uncultured Saprospiraceae bacterium | reverse complement strand
TGGATGTTTTATTGATTTTCTAGTTGCTATTTGCAGCGTTTAGCGAAAGCTTGGTAATTGTATAAGTAAGGAAGTGTATTTCCTGAAATTAAAACTCAATTATGAAGTATTCAGCAATGTTCTTAATGTTTTGTCTTAGTTCCCTAATCGTATTGAACTCTTGTAGTAAAGAGTCTAATGCTACAACGAATCCTGAAGAGCGGTCAGCTCCTAAGCTCAGTACTATAAAGCAAGATGGACAAGACCTGACAAGGTATTATTATGAAAATGACAAACTAATAGAAATACAGTACGAGGTATATCAATATGTTGAAGAGACGGACTCCGTCTACTACGATACATACTACAAATACTTTGAATACGAAAATGATAAACTATCCCGAGTCTATTCAGGCAGTGACGAGACTTTTATAAATTATCAAGGAGCGGATCTCGTGATTACTAGTTTTCATCCGCAATATGAAGATGCTACGATGACGTTTAAAAACTATGAAGATAAAGATAACTTCAGAGTAGAGCTCTTTTATCAGGATGGATTTGAGCCGGCATTTAGTCCAGAGTTTGATGTAGACAACAACCTATTGTATGCCAATGATGATGACGGGACTAGAATACGTGAGAGCTATCCGGGTTACACGTATCTGAGCCAGTATTATGGTGATTATACGTATAATGATAAGTGGCATCAGTTTAGTGGATTTGACTTGGAGGTACAGTTGTATTTGTATCAAAAACCATTGGTCAATGGGGTAGAGATTTATGATCGTGGTGGCAACTATCTGACATATACGTATGAATATAATGTAGATGGTTATCCGACTTCATCAGAAGCGACGAGAATATATCCAACCTTGAATGAATCTATATTTTTGGGAAAGAAAGATTATTTTTATGAATAGTGTATGCAACTTTCACGATGAACTCATACGAAATGAGGCACTTAATGTCGCACTAATATGAGCTAAATAATCTAATATTCGCGTTAGAAAGCCTCGTCGTAACTACGGTTACGCCTGTGTTTTCTGCCTTAATCTTAAATCATTTCCCTTAGATATTATATGAGACAGTAAGTATCTCAATTCGTATAAAATGATGTAAAACGAAAAATTAAAATCTACTAGATGATCGATAATTTATTAATAGCACGTTGCCTCAAAAAGGACCGAAAGGCATACGAGGAGCTCTATAATCTGACGCTTCCTTATATGGTGGTTTTGTGCCGTAGATATCGATTGCTAGATACGGATATGGAGGATATGCTCCAGGAGATCTATAGTGAGATGTTTGTCTCTCTTAAGGGCTACGATGCGAGCAAGGGAGAGTTCATACCATGGTTTAGAAAACTCGGCCTATTTACGATCTTGAAGGGATTTAGAAAGAAGGATATTAAGATCGTTCATATTGATTCGATGGAGTATCATGTTCAGGAGGACCCGAGGGTCAAAGACGAATTTGAGAAGCACGATATCGTTGCCATGATAGATAAGTTGCCATTGGGATATAAGACCGTTTTTAATCTAGTTAAAGATGGCTTTGATCACGGCGAAATTTCAAGCTACTTAGGTATTACCAAATCCGCATCTAGATCACAGCTCGCAAGGGCTAAGCAGATGTTGCGCAATCAAATCACAAGTCCAAAATGTCAATCATTATGAAACCATTAGATAAACAAGATTTAGACCGGTTTTCATGGGATAAAATGTCTCCGGGTATTGATCAAAAGGTCAAAAAGAAGAAAAGAGTATTATACTTTTTTAGGAGTATGATGTTTGGGTTTGTCACACTTTTACTGTTGTTGTGCTGCTGGGGTATAGCAGATTATAGTAGTACAGTGCCAGACAGTCAATGGTCGTCAGTAGATACGTCTCCGTCTGATATTGATAATATCAAACCGATCAACATACCTGAGGCGATAGCTGTAGCTAATACATCTGACCAAGCAACTACTGTGGCTGTATCCAATACAGAGGGTGCTACCATTGCAGCCGATGAAATAAGCACCAGGACCAATAGCATATCACATCATACTATAGAATATTCCCAAAAGGGTAATAACCAAACGCTAGCCTCGGGTCTGTCGTCTGTAAAGACAAATGCTCAAGTAAACGAAATCACAGAAATAGCATCTAGAACAGAAACAAAACTAGAACTAGAAACAGCAGCAAAAGCAGGATCTATAGCTAAATCGATGTCAAACGTTATAGATCATACTGCTGATGATTTAGCTCAGATGGGAGTCCGTAGTGAGAGTGATTTCATAAGCCCGATGAGTCTACTCAAAGCCGATGCAAGTACTGAAAATAGGAGTGATATCGATACTCCTTATCTCTCTGCAATAAAAACGTCTGAGCTAGTAGCAGATATAGATATACATGTGCCACTTATAGCATATTTTCATCCAGAGCATGAGCACGATATATCGGATGCTACATCCAATACGATAGCGCTAGCATTCAATACCAATACCTTGATAAAGCATCCGCATACACCGCAATTAGGTACAGGCTTTAGTCTTGGTTATTGGCTTGACTTAGGTAAGTCTCACTATCTAGGATTTGAATATAGCTATCAAAATTATAAATATCGATTTGAATACCCCGATGTTGTGATCAATCCGTCAGAGAATAATGTATCTGATAATGTGCATGAGATTTTCAGTGTTCCAGTCTTTTATGGTTACAAGTTGGATGGTTATAAAACTAGGGTATCTCTAGAGGCTGGAGCCAATTTCACGCTGATAAAGTTTTCGACTGGAGAGATTAGTTCTTTTACAAATAACGCTTACATAGTCCAGTTGCTTAACGAAAATTACTTTAGAAAGGATATTGGTGCAAGTCTGTTATTCAGAACAAAAATTGATCGCTCGGTAGGTAGGAATATTGGTGTATTCGTTCGATTTGGAGCGAATGTAGCATTGCGCAACTGGTATAAAGATGACTCATATGTGATCAAGCCGATTATGATTAATATAGGTCTAGGAGTACGAATGTCGTTTTAACGTTAGAGCGATTCATCTCATTTGATATTACGATCGCAATGAGTATTGTAAGCTATATTTTGAAAGGTAAGGACTTAGGGAATTCTATATCCAATCCAATTTTTTGACAGTCTGCTCGACCTCGATTTCACCAGTATGTTGTGTTTCTTTGGGTTCGAATAGTAGGTTGAATACTATCTCGCCATTGGTGTGGGGTCTATGCTCGACTCCTTTGGGGACGATTAGTATTTCGCCTTCCTTGACTTCGACAGTCCTGCCGTCTCTAAAGTCCATCAATAGTGTCCCTAGATACCAATTAATACTCAAAATGTACCATTAGATAAATTAGAATATTTTGGCAAGTACAAGGCAGAAAGCGCAATCATAGCAGTAGCTATGGTGAGTATTTCTAACGCCGTAATTGAGGAAATATACATTTAGCTATGGGGTGTTTTGGGTGTTATTTGGTATAAATACCATGAACAACTCATCTTCATGCTCATGACTATGCCAGACAAAATCATTTCTCAGTTTACACAACTTGACATGTTGCCCATTGAGCTCTCCGATGATATGCGGAGTCCACTCTTTATCAAACATTGAAAACTTTTCTAAAATATTGATAGCTTGTATTTCGGACATGAGTAGCGTTTTTGATTATTGGAAATAAAAAGAGTGATCACAGTCAATAGCTAAAAATAGTCATACTCTATGACCTACGTGCCATATTCGATATTTAATCGTTAATAGCTCAAGGATACACTAGAAAAAGGGCTTTCACGGGTATGTAGTAGAAGACCAATATTTAGAAGTACTTATTACTCTTATCTATTGGTTTTCACCAAATATTTATACCTAAATATGTCAGCGGGGTGTTGGCTTCAATAGCTGGTCAAAATCATCATTAACGATGGATGGACAGTCGACTTTTGCCCATGGATAATCAGCAAATACTACGGGGTTTCTGAATTAAAGTTAAATACTATAAAAGCGATCATATAGCATTGGAATAATTTTTATGTTTGCGCCGCTAGATTGTTACCCTACTTTTTGTCATTATGTATAATGTTGCACGGTTATTGTGATAATGCATTCTGCTACAATTAGCGTACGTCAAGATTTCTATTTAATACAATTTCAGTAAATAAATCATCATATGATCAAACAGTTTTTTAGTATTACTTTATTAATGTGTTTCACTTTTATTGCGAATAGTCAGAACTATAAAGAGTTAATGAACTCAAGAGATGTCAAAGTCTCAGAAATTATAGAAAGTGCAGAGGCATACCTTCAAGAGCATCCGAGTAAAAAGGATCGTAAGTTTTTTGAACGGTGGAAATATAATGCAGTAAGACTTCAAAATGAGGAAGGCTACTTACCAAGTAGAGACAAAGTACAAAAAGAACTTACCAAATTTATAAATGAAAAGAAGGATGTTAAGGGTAGAAACTCTCCATCTGGAACTTGGGCTGAGTTAGGTCCCAAAAACTGGACTGCCACATCAGGTTACAATCCTGGAGTAGGGAGGATTACTAGTTTTGCTCAACATCCTACGGATGCTAATACAATGATTGTAGGGTCTGATACAGGTGGTATCTGGAAGTCTACTGATCAAGGGAGCACTTGGTTGCCGCTACTAGATAACTACACTAATATGGAGATATTTTCACTAGCAATCGATCCATCATCACCTAATACCTATTACTGGGGAGGTTCTTTGGGTGCAATATTCAAATCTACTGACGGTGGTACAACTTGGGCATCGATATCTACGATTGCCAATGGTGAGAGTGTGAATAAAATATTGATACACCCTACCAACTCAATGAAAATATTTGCCACAGTAGAGAATACTGGGATATATAGATCAGATGATGGCGGTACGACATGGACATCAATAACAAGTGATGCCTCTGGATTTGATATTGAATTCAAACCAACAGATACCAATACAGTATATGCTGCTGGGGATTCTTTTCATAAATCTACAGATGGTGGTACGACATGGGTTACCATAACGGGCTTTGATGATACTGGAGCCAAAATGATCGGTGTTACCGCTGCAGATGTCAATAGAGTGTATGTAATAGAGTCCAACGGATCACTTTTCAATGGTATCTATGAGTCTACTAACTCTGGAAGCACTTTTGCGAAAAAATCTCATTTAGGAAAAAACTATTTTGGTTATGAAGGTGATGCATCTGACAGTGATGGTCAGGCACCTAGAGATATGGGTATTGCTATCAGCCCTACAAATGCAGACGAGGTACATATAGCTGGAGTAATAACATTTAGATCAATGGATGGCGGTGATAATTTCATTGCTACCTCTGCTTGGGTGTATGATGGTACTGAGAGTTATTGCCATTCTGATGTAGATGATCTTGTATTTGTAGGTACTACGCTAGTGGCTCTTACAGATGGAGGGGTATACTTTGCGACAAATTCGACAGCAACTCCATCTCCTACGTTTTTTACTGATAAAACTACAGGTATGGGTATACACCAGTTTTATAAATTTGGTATTTCTCAGACAAGTTCAGTAGTCATCACAGGTGGGTCTCAAGATAATGGTACTTCGACTTATGTAGGATCTGCATGGAAAAACTGGATCGGTGCCGATGGTATGGAAAGCTTTGTCGATAAGACAAACTCTAATATCCTATATGGTACGCAACAAAATGGAACACTTTTCAAATCAATAGATGGTGGAGTAACTAATGAGTCATTAACTCAACCAGTAAGTGGTGATGGTGAGTGGGTGACTCCATTTGAGCAAGATCCTATTGCAGCTAATACTATTTATACAGGTTTTAACCATGTACATAAGTCTACAGATGGAGGGACATCTTGGTCAGCTATTTCGCAGGACTTTGGTTCATTACTGACCAACTTAAAAATCGCTCCTTCTGACAATAAGATCATGTATGCTGGGCATGAAAATTTACTTTATAAAACAACTACAGGTTCGGGTACTTGGAGTGCTGTTACTGGATTTAGCGGAGATGTTAACTCTATTGCAATCCATCCGACAGACCCTAATAAAGTAGCTCTAGCCACTACGGGTGATGACAAAGTGTACATAACAGCTGATGGAGGTAGTACTTGGACATCACAAAAGACTGGCCTGCCAGATTTTTCTGCAATGGCATTGGTATGGCAGGATAATCCCAAAAATGGTCTTTATTTAGGTATGAACTTCGGTGTCTTCTATATCGAAGATGGGCTTACTTCTTGGCAAGCCTTTTCTACAAACTTGCCTAATGTTATGATTAACGAGTTGGAGATCAACACTGCTGATAACAGTTTATATGCTGCAACTTATGGAAGAGGTGTTTGGAGATCTGACTTGTATTCTACAACAGTGCTACCGATAGAATTAACAGCCTTTAAGGCCAGATTAGAAGATAAGAAAGTACACTTGACGTGGTCTACAAAGACAGAGATTAATAACGACTACTTCTTAATTGAAAAATCAGTGGATGGCTTAACTTGGGAGACATTAGATCAAGTTGAATCTAAAGGTAACTCATCTGAACAGGTAGATTACGAAAGTTATGATAACAAACCTTCGCCTGGTCTGAATTACTATAGATTGATAGATGTAGCCTTATCAGGTAAGAAGCAATATTCTGATGTAAAATCAGTAAACCTAACAGGTGTTGATTTGATCAATATTTACCCTAATCCAAGCAACGGTAGGTTTGTACTATTTATGAATGCTGTCAATAGCAGTCAGTTAGATATCCAAGTATACAACACATACGGAGCATTAGTGAAAACTAAAAATGTAAGATCTACAATAGGAGTTAATGAAGTTGTATTTGATCTTGATGAAGAACCTGGTATTTACTTCCTTACTATTATGGTTGATGGAGTAAGAGTCTACCAAAGAAAACAACTAGTAATACAGAATAGATAAATAATGCCATCGAATACTATGGTGTTTATAAAATCAACAAAAGGTATGCAGGTATAACTGCATGCCTTTTGTTGGTTATAGTGTTATCGTATACATGATGATAGTCAGTTTTTTGGCAGGAACTCCCTTAGATTATTGATTACTTTTAGGAGTATTCTCTACTATACTTCCTTCTTTAAACCATACCTCAGTATAGCTACCATTGGCATATTGCTTTGCTAGATCACCGTTGTATGTCTCCGATCCTGAGCTCCATACGATATTGGTTTTAGGGTCTTTCCCATTGGTCTGATTGTAAGCACCTTGCTTAAAAAACTGTAGTTCGCCAGCATAGGCATCAGGTCGCTCCGTACCATCTCTGCCGATAGCCGCGTATAGTGTCCATATCTGTTGCGGTATATCTTCAGTGGTTATATACGCTGATTGGATCAGGCTTTTAGTGAATGTCTTAATCTCATGTCCAGCACTCATAAATGTAAGCGTCATGATACCATCAACTACTTTTATCTCATAGCTTAGCTCTTCTCCAAGTGCAATACCATCTGCTGGCTCGCTAGGGTAGGTACTTGCATCAGGTCCGATGACAGACATATCATAGCCCCATACTGCCGTCGAATAATCCCATCTCTTGCTATTGTCTCCCTTTGTATTGATTTCATAGTTCCAAAAGATGGATCCTTTTTCATGTCCTGGAAACTTCTTGTAAAAGATCTTTAATGGTTCGTTTTTATGTCCTTCATCACTATGTATCTGGCCGATCACTACGGAGTATGATGCAGCTACTCTAGCGTCACCAGATGTTGATACATGCTGTACTTTTAATGTTCCTCTCAGCGTACCACCTACCTCTGGAGTCCACCTATGCAGTTGACCGAGCTCTGTACGAGTATTGTGTGAGTTGGGGGATGTGACACCTGAGTTAGGCGTTTTATACACAACCCAGTCTGCTCCATCATTAGTATGATAGAAGTAGTCTTTGTGTTCCAGATTTTTTAAATCCTTAATTACTGCTCCGTCACCTAGGGTGATCGACCATTCATCTAGAAAGGGCGTCACGTCGCTTGGATAGATGGTATCGCTTTTAGTAGGTGTCGGTGCTTTATGATTTTTATGATCGCAACTACATAGAAGTAATGATGATGTTATCATTGCGGATATGAATAGGATGATTAGACTATTTTTATTCATTTCTATAGTTGTTTACTTTTTATAATAGAGCTGAGTTCGCTCGTTATTTGCACTTTAAATATACCCATTTCTGGGAATATGCGACGGCGTAGTATTGTAGCCCATGTTGTTATCCAGAGTTCGATTAATAATATGCTATTAATCAGAATGTTAGGGATTTAAAACCTAATTTATGTTTGTTTTCAAATGGTAGGCATGCATCAATAGGCCCTAGATTTATCTGGGGTTAAAAAGTAAATATACATATAAGGCTTTAGCCAAATCAATCGCATTTTAGGGTATAATGTTATGATTAAATGGGTTATACAATTTATGATCTAAATTGTCGCATATAAAATGTATAAAAATCGCAATATCTTCGTTAGGAATACTCGCTGTAGCTACGGCTATACCTACGTTTCCGTTCTCGATATTCCGATTTTTATTGACATTATCCAATGAGACATTTAGAACCATAATTTGTATTAAAGCCCATTCCTATTGATACTAATAAGCACGTTTACGAAATAATTAAAGATGAGTTGAATACATAGAGAAGTCAGACTCGTATCCTCCATTTAAAAATATGAATCATTGAAAATTAGCAAGTTAATAACCAAACTTAGGTTATTAATTACTCTCCAGATCACCAAAGGTGATAAAATTTGCCACATCTTGATCGTCAAAAAAGATGATCATATCCTTGTAGACAAGAGCATTGATACCGGTAGAAACTCTGACACCGTTACTTTTTGCTATTGTTATTCCGTCTTC
>CALDEO010000212.1 GCA_937942465.1 uncultured Saprospiraceae bacterium | reverse complement strand
GTTAAACAAGTTAAATAGCATAAACAGTACAAATGGAATATCTGTCAATGCCTGCATCATTGAGGACTCTTTTCTTTTCTGTGAGGCCGCCGATCTATCTCTAAAGACCTTAACGTAAAACAAGCCTGCTAGTAAGCAAGTAATACCGTCAATGATAAATATCCAATGAAAATCAAAAAACTTAATTACCAATCCACCGATCACTGGTCCTACAGACACCCCTAGATTCATCGCCATACGGATAAGTGAAATCCCTCTCGTAAGAGTAGACTCCTCACTATGCTCACCGATATTGACCATGATCGCTGGTCTAAAACAATCCGTTATAGCTATTGCGATAATACTCCAAATACACAAAAACGTAAAATCAGTACTTATCAAAAAGCCAAAAAAAGCAAAGGCCGATAAGATCAAACTAGTAGATGCAACCTTATAAGAACCAAACTTATCTGTCAATATACCACCAGAAAACGATCCTATAAGTGATCCAACACCATAACAAAAGGCAACAATAGCAATTTTTGATTTAGAAAAAGTAAGTCCTTCTGAAAGGTAGTAAGTCAAAAATGGCAAGACCATAGAGCCCGACCTATTGACCAAAGTAATAGCTGCTAGCAACCATACTTTACGCGTAAGTCCCTCAATAGAAGAGGTATACATTGATATTAACTTCCTAAATGGATTCATTATAAAACATTAGTTAATAAAGCTAAGGCATAATGATGTAGCCTACAAGGTATAGGCTGTAAAAGAAAAATATTCATTATAAAAAATGATATGTGAAAAATGGCTTGGATAATACAAATACTCGCTCTATATTTGCAGTCGCTTAAGAAAAGGGCGATTAGCTCAGTTGGTTCAGAGCACCTCGTTTACACCGAGGGGGTCGGGAGTTCGAGTCTCTCATCGCCCACTCTTTATAAAGGTTTTCAGATTTATCTGGAAACCTTTTTTTATGCCTATATTTCTAATAAAACATGTTCTTTGTTTATATCCTCCACAGCAAGTCAATTGCCAAATACTATACTGGTCAGACCAACAACCTTGATAACAGACTTCTCGAACATAATACTGGACAATCAAAATATACTTCTCGTGGTAGTCCGTGGTTAATAGTCTACTCTCAAGTAGTTAACACTAGGAGCGAGGCGGTAATCCTAGAAACTAAAATCAAAAAACGAGGAGCTAAAAGGTTTATTAATGACTTAAACTAAGATTCAGAGTATCACGCCGTAGGCGTGAGGGTCAGGAGTTTCATGCCACAGGCTTGATAAACTATTTCTCTCATCGCCCACTCTTTATAAAGGTTTTCAGATTTATCTGGAAACCTTTTTTTATGCCTATAAGTGTAATCTTTATAGTGAGCTTCTAAAGGGCTTAAAGCCCTTTAGAAGCTATGCATATATACTATATTATAACTTGATAAGTCTCTGTGTTGCAAAATCCAAACTAGTACTACTTGTACCTTTTATGATGTAAGCACCTTTGGGGTAGTTACTTAGTTCTATAATTTTAAGTTTATAAGCTGCAATTGTTCCAGACCACATCAACGAACCATTCGTATTATAAATATCGATATTGAGGTCGCTGTCATTTGGATCTATCGTTATGAAATCTGTTGTTGGGTTAGGGTAGACACTTAAGTCAAGTGTGAGTTTACAATTAACATCAGATACTATTACGTCACTAGCAGAAGACTTACCGTCAATATCATATTGAACTAAGCGGTAGTATACCTCATTTTTAGAAATAGGATTTTGGACTTCATAGATATACTCTTCGTAAGTATTACTGTCCGTGTTACCGGCCACACGACCTATACTCTCCCAACTTACGCCATCATGACTTGTTTCTACCTGAAAAAAATCATTATTAAATTCTGTTGCTGTAGACCATTTTAATGTTACTTGGCAATCCTTGGCATATGCCTCAAAAGACACAAAATCAACAGGAAGTGTTGCGCCGCCAAAATCAAGGTCCCCGTTACCATCAAAAGGATCTGACCATTGCTCTGCCACATAGATTTCAGTACCAGTAAGTGTTTTTAAAAATGCCTCCAACGCATCCTTATCTGATTGTGCAAGGTCGAGTTGTTCACCAGTATTTTGGTTGCCTCTAAGTCTATTATCTAGATTGGTATTACCTGATACAATTGGTATATCATTATAGTGCTCGATCATACTTTGTATATCCGTGAACGATCCATCATGCATAAGTGGTCCATTAAGAGTACCGTCGGGGTTGACCATATCTCTGAGAGAAGGCGATCTCGTGATGGTCACATCAATAGAGCTAGGATCACTCAAGTTACCCACTACACCATTGTTATCGCTATTAGGATCTATATCAAACTCTGGCGCTCTATGACAACGATCGCAACCTGCACCTGTAAGTCCACCTCCTAAGTTTCTACCGGCTCCCCCCATAAATATACTCTTGCCATTATTTTCCTCCGTTGTAAAATTGCTGAATGTTGCATTTTCGTTTCCGTTTTGTCCCGCAAGTCCGTCATCATATCGTGAGTCAAATGATTGTATACTTCTGATAAACTGCGCTAATGCATCTTGTATTCTACTTTCTGTAATATTGGTATCACCATATGACATCAAAAATAAATTTTGATAATAATCGATTAACTCTAACCTTACAAGCAAGTCACTCATACTTGGGTCGCCGTTGGCTCCACTAAAACCCATCTCCGCATGATCTTGTATTGGCATTGTTGTTTGCACCTCCAGGGTATTCGCCCGCTCATCCCAGAAAAACTTAGCCTCGTCTCCAAATCTTGTATTGGATAAACGAGTTGAATGTCTGGCAGTAAGACCATTGACACCTTGACTCTGTATAGCATCGTCACCAAAAGCTAACTCTTGCTTATGACAACTAGCACAAGAAGTAGAAAAATCTGATGAAAGGTTCTTATCATAGAACAGTACCCTACCCAATGTAGCAGTCTCGTTTTCTATTTCATTTGTATTGGTGTTGTCCTTGCCTATATAACTCGGAATGCTTTGAAGTTCATAATCAAATAAGTTATCTAAATCTATAGTACTAGAACACATAACTATCAAAACAGCGATAAGGCAAAATAGGTGGGTAGCTTTTCTCATATCTTCTTCTTTGTATTTATTGAACAAGCATAGTTATCAAGACAATAAGAGATGCTCTCGATAACACAATACTCCTTTCAGAAGGTATAAGGAGGTAACTAGGATTTTGTACTCACTTTCGTGAAAAGGGTTTTAAAGTCTTCAATTGTTCCTATTGTAAAATAAGATAATTCAAAACCAGTTGCAGTAAATAGAATGTATAGGTAGAATGAATAAACAGATTTTAGAAACGATATCGATTTGAAAAAATAAATATTCTAATACTAAAAGTCAAGTAAAAGAGGACCAAAATAAACGAATGATCAAAAATTGATGATCAATCGATTAAAAGTGTCCTTGAATGGCTTATTTGGCTATAAAACGAAGCTCTCCAAAAGCTAAACAACTTTCATTTTAAATTGAACTATTCAATTAATTATGAAGTTAACATTTTGTTTACATTTAAACTAATAATACAATTAGTTCATTATCAATTACTTAATTAAACTTTCAAAAAATAATGAAAATTAAATAATCATTTTGTTCAACCTTGTTTGCTTTTTTGTTTAATTCGATTTATCTTTGACATAACAACTAAACTAAACGTTATGTCAACTATTGAATTCGATAACAACTTCTACAAATTGACTGCTCCATTGAAGTCATTTGCGTATAATCTTACCAAGAGTGATGAGGATGCGAAGGACCTTTATCAAGAGACCGCATTCAGAGCTATGACGAATAGAGATAAATTCCGTCCAGGGACTAATCTTAAAGCATGGTTGTTCACAATAATGAAAAACATCTTCATCAATAACTATCGAAAAAAGGTAAAGAAAAATACTATTATCGATCAGACAGATAACTTATACTACATCAATAGTGGTGCTAATATGATATCTAATGATGCTGAGCAGAATATAATGATGCAAGAATTAGAGAAGATGGTAGAGTCTCTTGATGAAAGTATCAAAAAGCCATTCATGATGCACTATGTTGGTTACAAATACCAAGAAATAGCAGATGAGTTTAACTTACCATTAGGTACCGTAAAAAGTAGAATCTTCTTTGCAAGAAAAGCATTGAAAGAAAAGATAGTAAGACACTATGGTAGCGTAGCGACTGCTAGAAATAGAGCAATGTAAAAACACCCAGGAATTTTAGATAACAATCCAAAGAGTTGTACGTACTACGTGCAACTCTTTTTTAGTTTTGTGACTATGACATTCAAAAACCTTGCTGATACATTAGTCCAATGGCATCAAGACAACCCTCGTCCACATCCATGGCAAGCTGATCGAGATCCATACAAAATATGGTTATCAGAGATCATACTCCAACAGACAAGAGTAGCACAAGGAACACCATATTACCTAAAATTTGTAGAACACTTCCCAACAGTAAACGACCTAGCACAGGCAAATGAAGACTTAGTAATGAGTCTATGGCAAGGACTAGGCTACTACTCCCGAGCCAGGAATCTACATGCTACTGCCAAGAACATTGCCGAAAATATGGACGGTGTTTTCCCCAACACCTACGAGGAGATAATCAAACTTAAAGGGGTAGGACCATATACGGCTGCAGCAATATCAAGTTTTGCATTTAACTTACCCACAGCTGTAGTAGACGGCAATGTGATAAGAGTGATCAGCAGATTATTTGAAATTGACGAACCAGTAGAAGATGTTAAGACTAAAAAGAAGATACAATTCATAGTCGACAGTATG
>CALDEO010000211.1 GCA_937942465.1 uncultured Saprospiraceae bacterium | reverse complement strand
GCTTGGATCAATACATGGAACAACTTTGTTGCTACGATCATACCAAAATCTACTAGAGAGTATCCGCAGGATACTACAGATTTTGTGAAAATGATGACGCAGTTTAACCCAGTAAGTGATATGAATACTTTATTCATGCGCAAAGGGTTCTTGGGTACCAGTTTTACGGTGGCAAGAGAGGGCATTGAGTCTTCGATGCAAAAGCATTTTGAGAAATGGAGGGAAGGATTTGGCGGAGGATTGATGATCCAAGGACCTACGGGTTGTGGTAAGTCCAATCTCATAGGTAAGTTACAATTGCTGCTAGAGGATCTACCGTCTTATAGTGTAATACCCAATCAATCAATAGATGTACGTGGTCACAAGTTTTTGATCCCACATGACCTGATAACTGCTGTTAAGACGATTGTCAAATACCAGGATATCTCTAAATGTATCGTCATTATAGATGATCTAGAGAGTTACCTCAATGGTCCAGAAAATGCATACGATGTGATCGATCAACTTATAGATTTGATCCGTAGGTATAGTCATCGGATATACTTCATAGTGGCAGTTAATGATCGACTTAGTGATAAGATGAGTCAGTTTTTTGATATTGACAATGTATTCACGAAAGTGGTCAATGCGGCTAAGATCACGGATCAGACAATCAAAGATGCCTTGGTGACAAGAGCACTGGCTGTGGCCAATCATGAAGACAATAACTACAACGGCGATAGCTTTTATAATAATGCCAATATTGCAACGAACATCTGCGAAGGAAATATAGGATATGCAATGCAACTATGGTGTATTATCAACAGCGGTATGATGGGTTATAGAATGCCATCTGAGTTTGAAGATAGTGTACTGCGGCATCGTCACTTACTGAAAACACTGATGACCTTCGGAGCAATAAAAGCATACGATGTGTTACAGATGTATGATGAAGTACAGCAGCAAAAAGTACGATCAGATATCGCATACCTGTTGCAGACCAAGATCGTAGAGCGACCTACAGAAGGGTTCTTATCGATCAATCGATTACTACGATATCCTATTGATAAAATCTTAAATAGCTAACAGTATGAACGATTACATTGGATGGCTTACTTTATTGATTATCATATTTTTGACCATATGGTTCTTAATGCAATTCGTCGGGAGAGCAAGACGATATTGTGAGCAAAAAACAGATCTCAGTAGTGCCAAGATTAAGAATCTAGCCCTCTTTGGTGCAGCCTTATGTTTTGTATTGATCAATCCGTTTAACAATATTATCATTGCGGGTGCAGCACTCGCATTGTATTACTTTATAGTCGATAGATCGGGCTTGACATCGCTCAATGATCTACTGAGTCGATCCACTAGAACAAGACATCTAGTCAGTAGTAAGGACAACTCCACAGCTAGCGTTAAGATTGACCTCGATGTGACGTCTACATTAGATCTAGATGCCGTATCTACCAGAAAACGCCTTGACAAGTGCTTGTTTAGCTTTCCGTTTATCGATGACACTAGTCACATTAATTTATATAGAAAGGCAAGCGGCTATCACTTAAGTGTAGCCATATTATCTCAGCAGTATATTGAAAGTCTTATCTCATATTTGGAGAAATCAGGCTTTGACTCTCAACTAAAAAATAACTAAATCATGGATTTAAGTTCACCATATGCCTTGTTGATCGGTTCTTCGATCGTACTTATATTTTCCTTCTTTTTTGGAGAGATCTCCAAGAAAACAAGTGTACCTGCCGTATTGATGCTCATCATCACAGGAGCATTGATTAACCTTGGTTTTAAAGCCGTGGGAGTTGTAGATATTGACTTTTTTCCAATACTAGAGATTCTCGGTATTGTGGGGTTGATCATGATTGTGCTAGAGGCTGCATTAGAGCTAAAGCTAGATCGAGATAAGGTTGCTCCCATTAGTATTTCATTTGCAATAGCTCTAGTAGGCTTGCTTGTGTCTACATGGTTGACCGCCTTGATTTTAGAGTACTTTATAGAAGGTGTCGATGGGATCACTGCGTGGATATACGCTACGCCACTGTCCATACTATCGAGTGCTATTATCATACCTAGTGTCACACATCTACGTGGAGATAAGAAGGAGTTTCATATTTACGAAAGTACATTCTCTGACATACTGGGTATCATGCTGTTTTACTTCTTATTGAGCAATGTACCTAGTGCCGATGCTGCCTCAGATCACAGCGGTGGAGGTATTGTGACTTTCGGATTGACGACATTGCTGACGGTGGTGTTATCTCTGTTTTTTAGTTATGTGATCATCCTTATTTTTCAAAAAGTCAAGACCGATGCTAAGCAATTTTTATTGCTGTCCGTATTGTTATTGCTTTATAGTTTAGGTAAGATGATGCATTTATCATCACTGATCATCATATTGATATTCGGCCTGGTAATAGCCAATATGGATCTATTCTTTAAAGGTCCACTCAAGAAATTACTTGATAAAAATAAAGCCAACGATATCTACCACGGACTCCATGTAGTCACTTTAGAAACTGCATTCGTCGTGAGGACATTTTTCTTTGTGATTTTTGGTATTACGATCGTATTTTCTTC
>CALDEO010000210.1 GCA_937942465.1 uncultured Saprospiraceae bacterium | reverse complement strand
AGTATATATATTAAGGAAATAGTTAATTTAGTCGGAGCTTACTTTTGTAGGTTAAGGATAGATTTTCCTTCATTAGATTACTAGATCATACATGCCTGTATTAAATCAACTTTCTTCGGCCCTCACAAGGCAACAAGCCGTGCATTTACTTAATAGACTTTCTGTAGGTTATACAAGAAGTCAAGTAGATGCTCTTGTCGGTCTTACGGCAAGTGCGGCAGTGAGCCAACTACTTACGTTTACCAATCCTAATCCTCCAATGCCTATTGATCAGGCGACGGGTGCAACATGGGTGTTATTGGGTAAGCAGACGGACAATAGTAATGCTGCAGCTCTTAGACGTACCACTAGGATCTGGTGGATGGACCTAATGATGCAAGATGCATCCGCTTTAGAAAAAATTGTGCTTTTTATGCATAGCCATTTCACCACTAAAGATAGTGCTGTAGGTCGTACGGAGGGAATATACCATCAGAGTCAATTATTTAGGCAATATGCCAAGGGTAACTTTAAAACCTTAGCCCATAAAATATGCAGGGATAATGCAATGCTATATTTTTTAAGTGGATTCTCCAATACTAAGAATAGTCCGAATGAAAACTTTGCAAGAGAGTTTTTGGAATTATACACCATAGGTAAAGGACCACAGATAGCTGATGGAAATTACACGACATACACGGAGGATGATGTAAGAGAGGCCGCGAGAGTATTGACTGGATATAAATTAGATACAACCTACGCATCTACTGATCCTGATACAGGATTGTTAAGAGCATATATAAAAGTAAGCGTTCATGATACTGCGGATAAGACCTTTAGTAGTGCTTTTCAAAATACAGTAATCACAGGTGGTACAGATGAGGCTACTATAGAAACGGAATTGTCTGCTCTAGTAGATATGATTTTCAATCAGTTGGATACAGCTAAGAACATCGTCAGAGAGTTGTACCAGTTTTTTGTATATCCCAATATTACTGCTACAATAGAAACAAACGTAATAACACCACTGGCTGGCGAGCTATTTAATAACGGTTATGAATTAGAACCAATATTAGTTGATTTATTTGGTAGTGAGCATTTCTTTGATCTTGATAGCTATGACGGCGCTACAGATAATCATATCGGCGGTATGATATCGAGTCCGATACAGCTGTGTATGCATACGGCTAAGTATTTTAATGTTGCATTTCCTGATCCTGTCACATTGTATGCAGACTTCCTTAATGACTACAGATTTTTTGAGCAACATCCAGCACAGCTAGGTATGCAACTGTATGACCCTACGGAGACTGCAGGATGGCCTGCTTATCATCAGTCACCAGCATTTGATCGGAGTTGGATCTCCGAAAACTCAATCGTACTGCGGTATGTATTTGGAGAGAAGATCGTAAAAGGAAAGAAAATCAATGGTGGCAATATGAATCCTAAGATTGATATTGTTGCTTGGTTAGGTGATACTAGTAATATATCCGATCCTTATGATCCCAATATAGTTATCGAAGACATAACAAATTATGTATTCCCTCACGGAGTATCTACAGATAGAAGGAATGCCTATAAGGCATTTTTAGTTGATCCATCGGAGCCCGATTATTATTGGGGGCTAGAGTGGTCCGAGTATGGAGTATCAGGTGATGATATGGTTGTACGTACAAGATTAGAACTTATGTTGATAGCGATATTGCAATCTCCAGAATATCATGTGCATTAAGCACAACAGGATTCGCTACTCACAAGATCAGTTATTATGAAAAGAAGAAATTTTTTAAATATAGGTAAAGCCGCTGCTGCAGGTTCATTCATGCTCAATGGTCTTTCAATTCAAGCATTGAGCAAGTCCAAGTTATTTGCTCCATTTATATTTGACCCTAGTGCAGTTGAAGACAGAATACTAGTCTTGATACAACTACATGGTGGTAATGATGGACTTAATTTATTGCTACCAATAGAGCAATATGCTGACTACTTCACTGCTCGTGCCGATATTGCTATTCCTGATACAGGGAGTAGATCCTTTATCAATGTAGATGGTACATTGCCACTATCGCAGCAGATGGGCCTACACCCTGACTTACAGCCACTGAAAGACCTATATGATCAAGATAAAATGTCGATCATTCACTCTGTAGGCTATGATAATCATAACCAATCTCATTTCAGATCAAGAGATGTATGGTGGATGGGAGCGGACTATGATGAGTATAAGAGCTCAGGGTGGATGGGACGATACTTAGACTATCTATATCCTAACTATCCAACGATATACCCATCATCTGAAATGCCCGATCCGATCGGCTTAGAGATTGGTTCGACCGTATCACTGGGCTATCACCGTGCCAATGGGATACCGATGGCGTTAGCGACTAAAGACCCAGAAAACTTCAGTGATATCGTATCTGGTATCGGTGGTCCTGCGTTATCTACGATACCTGATAACCATTATGGGTCTCGGATGGGCCTCATGAATGATTTATTTGATAATGCAGAAGACTACGCGACACAATTGCAGAGTAGATGGAATGCAGGGGCAAATTATGCTACATATCCGGGGTCTGGTATATTAGAATATCCCAATGAATCACCTAATAATGTAAAAGTTAATAGTCTTGCATGGCAACTACAGACCGTTGCAAGATTGATCAATGGTGGCTGCAAAACAAAAATATACCTGGTTAAACATACAGGATTTGATACGCATGACTTTCAAGTGGATGGTAATGATCCTACGGTAGGTAGACATGCAGCATTGCTGTATCACTTGGCTAATGCGGTTAAGGCATTTCAAGATGATTTAGAGATTTCTCAAAACGATGAAAAGGTTGTAACGGTGACGTTCTCCGAGTTCGGTAGAAGGGTAGCAGCAAACGGTAGTTATGGTACGGATCACGGTACCGCGGCGCCGATGCTAGCTTTTGGTCCTGCTGTCAAAGGTGGGATGATCGGTACGCCACCGAGTATTACCAACTTGGACTCTAGAGGCAACCTGATGATACAGACTGATTACCGTCAAGTATTTACCACTTTATTGAGTGATTGGTTAGGAGCTGACGAGACTGCAATATCAGCCACGGAGTTTACTCCGTATCTAGCTCAGAAGGTAGATCTTATTGAAAATGCGTACTTAGCCAATCCAATATTGCCTGTAGATTTATTATCACTCAGAGCTTATCAAGAAGGTAAGAGCAATGTACTCGTATGGAAGACTGCCAATGAACTTGAACTCAGCCATTTTATATTAGAGAAAAGTAAAGATGGATCTAGTTTTGAGCCTCTATGTAGAGTAGAAGCTACTGGTAAAGCCGGTATTTATGAATACGACTGTATCGATGATCGACCATATGTAGGTAACAACTATTATAGATTGTTATCTGTAGATATCGACGGGTCGACTAAGATATCTGATATCGTGAGTCTCTATGTGGAGCCTTCGGTAGACCTTAAGATATTCCCTAATCCGGTTGCTGATGAATTCACATTGAGCATCAAGAATGATGTGATATTACCGAATATCTATATTAGGTTGATGGATACGAATGGAAGACTTGTATTTGAGCGAGAGTTTGCAGTCAAAAACACTTCTTTTGAGGATATCATTAATATTGA
>CALDEO010000209.1 GCA_937942465.1 uncultured Saprospiraceae bacterium | reverse complement strand
ATGTTGTTCTTGGCTGCGCCTCTAATGATTTACCAGCATGGCAAAACAATAAAACGTCTTTTTCTTTACCATCAACCATCTTAGTTGTATGTGCAAAACCACCTATTTCTACTGCTCCTTTCGGGAATGATGTGTCAGATACTCTATGTACGTTACCGTGATGCATTACGTAACCATTGTAAGCCATCGTACCATCTTCATGGTGTCCGATGTTAAACTTAGATGACATAAAGAAATCCCAACCTGCATCATCACTCTTAAGGATACAAGGTAATGGTATGTGTACTAGATCAAGAATCGTCAAAGTATTAGCATCACTAATATGGTGAATTGCTGTACCCGTAGGATCGTACTCTGTATCATGATGTCCACCACAAGGATCTGCATGAGATGCAGCATGTCCTGTATTGGCATGAGCTGCATGATCATGGCCAGTATGATCGTGACCTGAATGACTGCTGTGATCATGACCGCTATGATCATGATTGTGCTGTGCAATAGCCTGATTGGTCGCAAAACCTGCAACTAAAAAGATTATTATTAAAAACGACTCTCTTAAAAGATTCATTTATATGATTTCATCATGTGTTAAAAAACGCTGCAAAGGTATGTATTCATTCGTTTATAAAGTAAGCTTAAAGGAACTTTTTTATGCTAATTTGAAATCTAGTTTACATTCACACCATAAGCTTGTAACATTCAGACTATCTTGTACTTATAGATTTACATTTTCATCAAATGACTAATAGCATTTTAGATATTAAATTTATCTGTTATGTGATAATTGCCTCTTGGCTCTTTTTTAGTGTATTTCCTCTCAGGTTTCTTTTAAAATTTCATCAAAAAAGTATTCAAATAATAGAATTCCTAGCTAAACTGGAGCAAAACAAAAAATGTCCTACCTCATAACAAGGCAGGACATTTATATATTCTTAGAAAAGCTTCTTTATCTATCTTGCAATAGCTGTTGCTCTCTTTTCTCTAATTACAGTTACTTTTACTTGACCTGGGTATTGCATCTCATCTTGGATCTTCTGTGAGATCATAAATGCTAGATCGTCAGCAAATGCATCCGTAACTTTATCACTTTCTACAATTACTCTCAACTCTCTACCTGCTTGTAATGCATAGGCCTTTTGTACCCCTTCGTATCCCATCGCCAGATCTTCTAGCTCACCGATACGCTTAAGGTAACTATCCAAGATCTCTCTTCTTGCTCCTGGTCTTGCACCTGATATCGCATCACATGCTTGTACGATAGGAGATATGATGTTATTCATTTCGATCTCGTCATGGTGAGCTCCGACTGCATTCAATATTACCGCATGTTCATTGTTTTTCTTACAAATCTCCATACCCAATAATGCGTGAGGCAATTCAGAATCGTCTTCTGCTACCTTACCAATATCATGCAATAGACCGGCTCTCTTAGCCATCTTCACTTGCTTGCTACTCAATCCTAGCTCAGATGCCATAGCAGCACATAAGGTTGCTGTTTCGATAGAGTGCTTCAGGAGGTTCTGACCATATGAAGATCTAAATCTCATACGACCTACCATTCTTACTAGGTAAGCATTCAATCCATGGATGTCTAGATCAATAACTGTTCTCTCTCCTATTTCCTTGATTTGCTCTTCTAGTTGCTTTTTAACTTTAGCTACTGTTTCTTCAATCTTAGCGGGGTGGATTCTTCCATCAGCTACTAATCTCTTAAGTGACAATCTACAGATCTCTCTTCTGATTGGGTCAAAACTAGATATGATAATTGCCTCTGGAGTATCATCCACTACGATCTCAGCTCCTGTTGCAGCTTCTAGTGCTCGTATGTTTCTACCTTCTCTACCGATGATCTGTCCTTTGATATCATCTGACTCCAAGTTAAATACTGATACGGTATTCTCTATCGTATACTCGGCACACATTCTCTGAATACTCTGTATGATGATCTTCTTAGACTCTTTATTTGCGTTTTCTTTAGCTTCTTGGATGATTGTCTTCTCGATTGACAATGCATCATTCTGAGCTTTACCTTTAACAGCTTCTAATAATTGCTCCTTAGCTTCTGATTCAGACAACTTAGCAACATTCTCTAAAGCCTTGATATGCTTTTCATTAGCTGTTTCTAACTCTTCTTTCTTCTTACCTATGATCTTTAATTGCTTATCAAGGTTTTCTCTGATTGTCTTAACCTCAGATTCTCTGTGCTCAATACTTTCAATTTTTTCAGACCACTTCTCTTGTTTGAGGTTGAGTTCTTTTTCCATAGAGACAACGGTCATCTCTCTCTCTTTCATCTCTACCTTATGCTCTGCTTTATATCCTGCGTAGTCAGACTTTAATTGTAGGTATTTATCTTTAGCCTCTTGAATTTTCTTTTGTTTGATCGATTCATTCTTCTGCTCTGCTTTGCCTACTATTTTATCTGCTCTTACCTCAGCATCGTTCAACTTTCTTTTAGCAGCTATTTCAGCTTCTTTAAGTGTCAAATCAGCTTTTTTATTGACATCGTCAATTTTTGATTGGGCAGAGCCCTTCATGATAAAGTTCAATAGGAAATATCCTACTCCAAGTCCTAAAACCAAGGCGCCTACGCCTACAGCTATTACTGTTTCCATTATTATATTTTAAATATTTCAAAAAAAATTGCGGCCAAGACCACATTGCTATAAGGAACAATAAATAGTATTTGAAATGCTGTGAATGAATACTTCACATTAAGATAGTAATGTACATATGCCTATAAAGTGTGATCAATTAGAATACGATTTGATCGTATGATCACCTACATTTATTAAGCTTTTTTATTGTCAAATGCTTTTGAGATAAAAGCCATTGCCAATACATCTACCAGATCTTGCCCAGCATACTTCTTCTGAATCTCGGACACCTGTTCGTTGATATCTTTTTCAATTTCAATAGCAATATCCCTTTCGTTTTGATTGATCAAAATTGGATAAACCCTATTTAATATTTTCAACTCAAAACGTATCATTGGATCACTGGACATGATCTAAAAGTTTTCACCGAAATCAGCCTACTCATTTCTAAGGAAGCTTACTCGATCGTTATATGTTCATTTTATTCGAACCCTTTAACTCATTTGGAGCAAAAGGCTAGTCATTACTTATCTTTAAATACTATTTGTATTCCGCTAAAAATCTATGTAAACGTCATAAATCATTCAACTTCATTCGAAAAATCGACCTTTCGACTCTTCTTACACCTTTACGTAGATAATGTTTTTATAATATATTAAACATTCTACAATACGTAAATTTAATAAACTTTGGTAGTAATCTACTAGATCACTCTATTTTCTTATTAATGCACCGATCTGATTCTCAAATTGGTGGGTCATATTTTTCATTATTTTTTCGACTTCTTTATCATTCAAGGTTTTCTCTGCATTTTCGAATACAAAGTTGACTGCATAAGATTTCTTATCCGCTCCTAGATGCTCCTTCGATCTAAAAATATCAAACAATTGTACTGATTTGAGTATCTTTTTATCTGCTTTTTTAGCAATCTTTTCGATTTGATCGAATGTCACATGCTCATCTACTACCAAGGCTAAATCCCTAGATGTTGATGGGTATTTGCTTATCTCTTGAATATTTACTTTTTGATTTACCGCGTTAAGTAGTACTTCTTCATTCCACTCAGCATAGTATACGTCTTCTTTGACATCCATCTTGGCTGTATGATCAGCATTGACTTTACCAAATTGTACAATTGTATTATTGCCTCTATGGTACTTCATACCAAATGACCATCTCTCATCATCGATCTCACTTACCTGATACTTAGCAATATTCAACTTGGACAATACATTATGTACTACCTGCTTAAGACTATAATAGTCCTGCTCTACTCTTGCGTTGCTATCCATCCAGTTTTTGGATTCTTGTTTTCCCGCAAGGAATACACTTATCGTCGGAGTCTCTACAAATCCTTCTTCAGCTTTTTTATAGCTTCTACCGAATTCGAATAAACGGAGTCCTGATTGTTGTCTATTAAGGTTATGCCTTACTGAGGTCAAACCTGACAACAACATCTCTGGCCTCATGATATTGAGATGGATATTTGATGTGTTATTAATATATACCAGCCCATCTTTATACTGAGCATCCTCTTCATAATATGACGACTCTATCAATGACAGATTCATCATTTCATAGAATCCTTGTGATGCTAGCACTTGAGCAATCACCTCTCTTATCTGTGCTTTACTTGGGTACGCGATATAACTCAGTGTACTACTGATCTTACTCGGTATCTCTATTTTATTAAATCCATAGATCCGTAGTATTTCTTCGATAAGATCTACTGGTCTAAAGACATCAGCCTTATCTGTAGGTACTGACACCTTGATACTCCCTGTATCTACAGGGTTGATCTGCATATTGAGAGCTCTTAAGATCTCATGTATCTCATCATTAGTGATGTTCGTACCCATGAGGCGTTGGACATCAGCATACTTAAGGTGTATGACTACTGGTTTCTTCTCTACTGGGTACTCATCGATGATCTCTGATGATATAGTACCACCACAGATCTCCTTAATCATAATCGCCGCTCGCTTCAAGGCAAGTATACAAATATTAGGATCACTTCCTTTTTCGAATACCTTAGCAGCATCTGTTCTTAGTAGATGCTTGGTACTTGTATTTCTAATTGTTTTAGCAGAAAAATGTGCTGATTCTAAAAATATATCTTTAGTTGCCTCCGTCACTCCTGACCCTATACCACCAAATACTCCAGCAATACACATCGGATTTTCTTCACCGTCACAGATCATTAGATCATCAGCTAGCAAGGATCGTTCTTGCTCGTCCAGTGTTACAAACTTAGATCCCGCAGCTAGTTTCTTTACTATTACCTTATTGCCTTTGACTTTCGATGCATCGAATGCATGTAGTGGTTGACCATACTCATGCAAAATAAAATTAGTGATATCCACTACGTTATTAACTGATCTAACACCGATGACTCCAAGCTTCTGCTTTAACCAATCAGGGCTATCTCCCACGGTAATACCTTGTATCGTAATACCAGCATATCGTGGACAAGCATCAGCATCTTGCACATCTACATCAAATACCAACTGTGTCGTCTCTACATGAAATGAAGAGAGATCCGGCATCTTGACTTCTTTATTATAGTCATGATTGATCTTGAGGTATGCTGCCAAGTCCTTGGCTACACCTATATGTGAAGTTGCATCAGATCTATTCGGCGTAAGCCCAATATCATACACAATATCATTCTCCAACTTGAGGTAGTCTCTTGCATCGATACCGACTGTACTATCTTCTGGTAGGACCATAATACCATCATGACTCTTACCGATACCAAGCTCGTCTTCGGCACATATCATACCTTCAGATACTTCGCCTCTGATCTTACCTTTTTTTATTTTCCATGCTTCTCCCTCTGCAGTGTACAATGTTGTACCTACCGTTGCCACGAATACTTTTTGCCCCTTAGCAACATTAGGAGCACCACATACTACTTGTATGGGCTCGTCTCTACCGACATCTACGGAAGTAACTGATAGTGAATCTGCATTTTCATGCTTACCGCATTCTAATACTTCACCAATGACAACACCTTGCAGACCACCTTTTATAGCTTCTACCGTGTCCATTCCCTCTACTTCCAATCCTATCGTAGTTAATATTTCACTGATCTCGTCAGGATTCATATCAACATCAAGATATCTTTTCACCCAATTAAGCGAAACGTTCATCTATTTCTTGTTTTCCAATGTTTATAAGTACATTTTTTGACGCAACATATTGATGTTCAATACCTTAAATATCGACTTAACAATTATGAAAATTCATCAAAAAATGGAATTGTCTTTTAACAATACCTCAATCACTATTGAAGCACTTCAAAGATACTCAATATTTTGAATCGTTAATAGCATGCGACACCCAATCAAGTCGATTATCAGCATTCATAATTAGCTAAAAAATAGAACGGCCCCGAAAACAGATCATGTTTACGGGGCAGCTCAGTATATTCATTATATTTTTTATTGCTAATAATCCTACATTAATTTAGCCTTAGCTCCTTGCATTGCGATATCCTTACTATCAATATTTTGAGAAATAAACCCTACTACGTCCATATGTACGGGATCCCACGATCCGTCCAATGTCTCAGGTAAAGTTATCGTTATACTCTTTGTTAATTCTTGACCTGCAACCATCTCAGTAGATATTGCGTCACCATCTAGATTGGTCATTAATTTTCTCATTACGTGGTCATGTACGTAGTCTTCTTCGATTCTATCCGGGTATTCTTGAGCATCTTCAATTTCATTCTCCACCAACATCAACGTAACTCTAAAGTCGCCAGACTTCGTCACTAATGGAGTAGCTGTAATATCTACTCTCAGTGTACCATCAGTTGCATTAAAAGTAGTCACAAACGATAAATTTACTTCATGCTCCTCTTGCATCAATCGCTCCAAGTACTCCTGCCAGAAATCAACATTATCTATTCCTTGAAAATCTTGATCCTCAAATTTGATTCTGTTAAACACAGCAGATGGCTTAGCGATCCACTCTAGCTTACTTTCTAATGCTTCTGCATCACTATTCTTAAAATCATACTTACTCTCTGGCAATGGATCTGTAAGAAATCCTCCATGGATACCTACCGTCACAAAGTTGATCGGGTATAACTGTCTCAATGCCTCCAACTTAGCTGTTCCTTTGGGACAGTTAGGACATTTGACTCCAGTCAAATCTTCTATAAAAATAACACGATCACTGATAATCCCCTCAAACGGAGGAATGTTAATCGGTTCTTCATCGCAACCGATACCAATAAAAATAAGCAATATTAAAAATGATAGATTTTTCATCTTGATACTTTTGACTATTCTATATTTAAAACTCTATTCTATGTCTAAACCTAAGGTCTATAGGACCTTAAAAAGTTGAAGTTACGGACATCTTGACTCCAGAAAAAGCTGGTTCCAATCTACAAATACCTCCAGAGCAAACAACTCCTTCTACTTGCTTAACGTAACGGATATTATATCTGTTTGATTTTTTGACATATACTACACCTAGTGTCGGATAGAGTATTTTCTTTAAATCATTTGTCTCTGGATCTCTAGGGATGTCTGAGTTGGCAGCATTAGGTGATACATTGTACATACCTGATGCTTCAAAAATCCAATTAGGCGCTAAACCCACCTCTGCTAGCAAAAATGCCCAACTACCATAATCCTGCTCCGTACTCATATATTGAGCTTCTACACGAATAGATTTCTTACGAGTAAACTTATATAGTATATCGACAAATGGTGTAACCGTCTCCAACATTGGCACTGTAGGCTTTTGCTCATATAAATCTTGATTGTAACTCTGTAATTGCAATCCACCCGTCATCTGTAATGATCTACTCGCCTTGTACGTAAGCGATCCATAGATTTCTTGATAAAGATCTTCTCCACCATCTAACTCTACAATTTTAGAGAAATTAGCATTAGCTGAGAATTTTCTATTGAACTTGTATGAGATATCTGCTTGATACCCAAACTCACTCAAATCTTGCGTAGCAGGGCTATATCGAGAAGTAAGTCTGTAGGTATTCTGTCTATTCATCGGAGGTAAGAAATTAACCAATCCGAAGTTCTGATTCAACGTTGGATCTGATCTAAAGTTAAAGTTTTCTGTACGTTTAGCTTCTACAGTGACACCTAGACCTTTATTGGCATAAGATAGACTACCATAGAAAACAGTACCAGCCTCTCTTACATACTTGCCAAAAGACTTAACTCCAGTGATCTCAGTACGCAATGCTAGCGGATCAAAAAATGCCTCTGGAGACTTATACGCCGCTTCTACATACATTGTAAATTTATCGTAACTCATCGTCGCATACCCACTCATGAGGTATACATTGTATTGCAGTTTGATCTGCTCGTCGTTGACATAGTTCTTTACGATATTAACGAGGTCGCCAACATTATCCTCAGATAATGTTCTATTGACAAATCCGATACCTGGAGAGATAGAAAATGGTTTTTCTTCACCAAATGAGAAGAAACCATCCACTGCCACACCCTTTATAATACCTGGGTTCTGACCAAATAAAAATTTCTGTTGTCCTGTAAATGCTCTAATATTGATATCCTCTGTAAGATCATATTTTACAGATGCACCATACAATGCATTATCAATAAGCAGCGGTCTTGACTCCCAGGCTCGGTATATAATACCACTACCTATCTGGTCATATAAATATCCTACTCCTATCTCCAATTTCTCAGACCTCTTCTTTACATACCATCGACCAATACCTTGATCTGTATATGAATCATTAGGATTTAGTAGGTTTGAATTATTGAAGTAGTCAAAACGAATACCCATATCAAACCCTTTAACTCGATAATTTAAGTTAAACCATCCTTCAGAGCCAAATTTCTCATTATCATACTGAGGGATATTGGCTGCTCCAATAAGTGAATCTCTTAAAAATATATTGGCATTGGCTTCAAATCCTCCAGACAATATTCCTTTTTCTTGAGCAGAAACGTTGTAGGACACCACTGTGAGGCAGATTAGTAATAGATATAGGGTAGCTTTTTTCATGAACTGGGGCTAAAGATTTCTTAAAGTTGGTTAAATTTAGTTAACAAGCCGTCATGTGGC
>CALDEO010000208.1 GCA_937942465.1 uncultured Saprospiraceae bacterium | reverse complement strand
AGCAACAGGTGGTGTTTTATCTTCAATACTGACCAAGCAAGTACAAGTAGCATCACTACCATCTGCAGCGGTTGCTGTCATTGTTACTGAGTTTACACCAATGTTTGTTTCGTTAAACTGCGTCTGGCTGAGTGATAAAGTTTCATAACCAGTAGAACCATTATCGATCATGTTTGGTGTTAAAGTAGCTTCGCAGGCCCACGGATTTAATGATACATTTAAAAATTGTGTACAATTTGCAATGACACTACTTGATGATGAACCAGATACCGTGAATAGTCCCCAGCATGAGTTGCCTACCGCATTAGTTACTACTGCAGTATATGTATTACCAGAGTCTGATGCGTTGATGACATTGTCATTTTGAATAGATCCATCAGCGTTTTGAATCTGTAGAGATGCAACAGAACAGCCTCCTGTGTTTCCCTCTAGAAAGTTTGCAGGAAATAATTCGATAGCACCATTGCTTATGTTAAAAACTTGATTACTGTTACATGATAGAATTGAGTTGTTATTTCCTCCAGTCATAGTTACCTCAGTAGTACACTGTACAAGATTTCCCGATTGATCTTCAACGGTTAGTGTTACACTTGTTAAATCACAGGTCAGCAATGTTGGCGATATGCTCAACGTCACATTGTTACAATTGTCGTATGACCCATTGTCAATTTGACTTGCAGTCAATTGAAATGTTCCATCACTACCAGCTGCTACAGTAAGGTCAGCAACGCATATAGCGACGGGTGGCAATTTGTCTTCTACTTTTACAAATGTAGAACATGTTGCAGTGTTACCGTTAATATCTGTCGCAGTTAATGTAACACTATTTACTCCTAGATTTGTAACGTCTAATACAGTTTGACTCAAGGATAAGCTTACATTTTCTGCATATGGACCTCCTTCTTCTATTGCATCAGGAGTAAGTATTACTTGGCAACTATTATCAAGGGATACATTAATAAATTGATTGCAGTTGGCTACTTGTGCCATGGCACTTGTTATTCCAAAAAGGAACAGTGCTAAGGCACAAAAGATTTGTGTAATTGAATTTTTCATAAACTGTTTTTTAGTATTGTTTTTAACAAAATGGGTTATCCTACCAACACATCTTGAGTATTAACTTTATTGATAATTATTTAGATAATCTATACTGAGCTCCTATTACGACTCCAGTCGAATATTGTCTTAGACTCAGATCATTATTGATTTTATGTTCGAATGTTTGAAATTCTGCATTCATTGCGATCGTCCACCGATTAGATATTTGATATTGTATCGGTAGCTGTAGCGAATATCCTATAGACATCGATCTTTCGTAATAGGAGTCGCTCACGGTGTATTTATTTAGATCATAACTAGGGCTTATAATTGCTCCTTGATCTCTATGCAATAGATCCAATCGGATGCCTGCACCAATACCTACAGAGAGGTCTTGGTAATGTAATAGATCATAGCTAATCCCTAATGGAATACTGTAAGTCTCAAAGTATGAGTGCCACTGACTATCATAGGCTGTCGTCGTATAGTTAGTATACGATGATAGGGTATTGGTCTCATTGCCTTCATCATCGATTAAGATCTCCGTCACTCCGTTGACTACTGATGTAGTAGTGTTGAAGTCCTGTAATATGATTCGTCTTGCTGCTAGGGTATAAGATAGCCCTGTGAGCAACGACAGTCGATCGGAGATACCATAGGTTACTACTATTCTCGAGGAGAAGGCAGGCAGATCCTGTGTATACTTATTGTTGAGCTCAGCTGTAATGCTATTGTCATTATCTATAGTTTTACTTTCTAAAGTGCCACTTACATGAGCTACTCCTGCCATGAGTCCTATTGACCACTTAGTAGAGTTTTTTTCCTTTACGGGAATAATTATTTGCTGCGCTTCGAGTATCGGCAAGCCTAGCTCATATGCTAGTAGATGAGGATTGATCACCAATTTTTCTAACTGAATTTTTGCAATGTTTGATTGATCCGCTATTGTTGGATTAAGTTGAGTGCTTTCATTTACTACTGCCGCATTGTTTAGAGAAGTTGGGCTTGCACTTGCAGTCTTTGTAGTGGATTCTAATGCCTCCTGATTTACGTTCACTTCTTGTACTATGTTTTTAGTTTGAGTTGTATTAGCGTTTAGATTGTTCTGTGCTACTATATTAGTTGCGCTTATTGCAGTGCTTTTATCGTTTTTGATTATAGCAGACGATGTATGATTAGTTGCTATGATTTTATTCGCAATCGGTGTATTGATGTTTGTATTTTTAGAAGCGATTTTAGTATCTGTTGTTACGTTGTTTTTAGGTTGCTTTTTGGTTGTAAATTGTTGTTTTTCATTTGTTAATACATTATTTTTATTTACAATATTAGAAGTCAGTGATTCTTCGTTATCCATATTGATATAGAGACCAATACCAGCAAATATTAATAATCCTGTTACCCAGAATACCCAGATAGGCACACGTTTCTTACGCTGTGGCATCGCATGAGCGACAGCTCCCCACAGCTCTTCAGTATCTAGCTCTGGACTATAATTCTGAAGAGAAGACTTTATATGTTTTTCATGTTCTTGGTAACTCATATTCTTTCTTTTTGTCGAAAATTGCTGCTAGTAATTTTCGGGCTCTTGATAGTTTGACGCGGCATACATTTTCTGCAATGCTCAGTATCTCAGCTATTTCTTTAGTTTCGTATCCCTCTACGATGGAGAGATTTAGTACTATTCGGTAGTGCTCTGGTAGTCTATTCATTAGATGCAATATTGCATCTACATTCATATCGACTAGAGCGGTGGGTTCTATTTTGAGATCATGGGTCATTGCCGATTCGTCTATCTGCAATATGTTCTTGTTTTTCGACCGGAGTTCCTTGAGCGAACAATTCACTGCGATCCGACAGAGCCATCCCTCAAACGATCCTTTATCCTCGTATTTGTGTACATTCTTAAAAATTAAAATGAACACTTCTTGCAAGGTATCTTTGGCCTGCTCGCGGTCCTTAAGATATCTGATGCAGATACCCAGGAGCTTAGACGAATACTGCGACAGCAATGCCCGGTATCCGTGTTCTTGGCCTTTTTTACAAGCGGTTATGATTTCTTTTTCTGTCAATGGTCCTATCCCTTTACCTATTACTTACTACTTTAATTCCTATCGTGTGGCTGTTACTATTAGAAGTCTCGCCTTATTTGATATTCTCCTTCTACATCCTTATATCCGGCATTCAGCGGACTGTAAGACTTTATCCAGAACCTGCCTTTAAAGTATCCTCTTATCCATCCATTAGTCTCTTCATATTGACTTACGTCAAATTGCGTAAAACCACATCCTTGCTGTGAACTAGTACAATCAAGTGCAAATCCTCGAGAATCATACAATTGATCATCTATGAGGATATTGATCTGATTGTCATCAAATACACCTCTATCGGTACCAGTAAACCATAATTTCAATGTGTTATCAATAGCACCTGTAGACGAAAAGTCTATGATGGTACGACCGTTCTCCAATGATGATACACCATTATAATATTGCTTTGATCCACCATCGATTCGTAGCGTCATATACTCGCTTTGTGCAGCATTACAAGCATACAGTGTATGTAGGTCTTGTGAGTTGTTATTTAATTCCCATTCTATTTGAGCCCCAGATTCAGTACCATCTATGTTGATACTTCTGACCGTGATATCATCACTGCAAGCATTGATTCTTAATCTGAAAATAGATTTATCTAAGTAATAGATTAATTCCTCGGTAGAGGTTTTTATTTCTATAAATGATCCTACTATACCTTGGTCATCACATGACTTGATAGCACCCTCGATAGTGTATACTTGACTATTGATCTGAGACATTTCTATTGATCCTGCAACCACATCCTGCTCCACAGTCTCGAATAATATACTTGCTACTTCATCACATGTACTCTCCGTTGTTGCAGTCAATTGACTGATTGATGGTACGACTGCAACCCATTGTCCATTAGATGCCGTCCTTGTAGTTGTTATTATTTTATTATCTGCTTCTAGTTGTACTTCGATATTCGCAATAGCGGTACCATCTGTTGATACTGAGCCGGTAGCATACACATAGTATTGTGAGCTTGCGATTGCATAATAGCCACTGCTGATTATGTCAAATGTCGATGTATTTGTAGTTGTGTTTAACGCGATCCACTTGTGTACATTAGTGTCATAGTGCCACACTTTTTGATCGTCGCTTTTATTTGACCATCGCCCTTGTACGCTACCTTCTACGACATCCAATAGATCTGTTCCATCTGTAAATTGCAGATGTATAACCTCATCAAAGTTGATGTATGCTGGAGATCCGTCGGTATTGACCCCGGTATTATTACCCGGCATAGTAGCGAGGTGCCATTTATTGCTTACATCAATGGTATGATGCAGAATGGTCACCTCTCCACTATACGCAGTTTCATGGGATTGAAATGAATTTGCTTGAGTATTAATGTCAAGGGTATTATTGATCGTCGTATTATTTCCTTGCGTGAGTATCGTATTGTCTATTGTTGTGAAGATTGCTTTTTTGCTGTAGTTGATTTCGTTTTCGACTGTAGGCACCGTGTAGTAATACACCTGATTATTTTTAGTCAGCGTTATCAGTTCATTGTATTTGTCGATCTGCTGTCCTTCAAATCTAAATATTGAGAATACCTCATTATTATAATCTTCACTGCCAAATGAACCGTATACGCCACCTGCTAGCGTTTGACCATTCTCGTCAGTCACCAATCCAGAAAGCGTGGTGTTTGTCACATACTTCACGGGGTCGGTGGTATCTGTTTCTACATTTTTTTCAAAGTTATCGTAGCAAGATGAGAGTGCTATGATCACGATGAAGAATGTATATTTTAAAAATGATGCTTTCATATTTGTTTGTGGTCTTTGTAGATACAATCCATTTGAACTTACATTCGCAACATGAAACTCATTTTATTTTAAAATTAATTTCATCTTCGTTACAAATACGCCATTCAGAAGCCAACTAAACGTAGCTTTTGTTGTTCTATCAGTATACAAATTTAAATATTATGATCACAATAATCTCAGGTACCAATCGTCCTAACAGTAAGTCAACGCTAGTAAGTAATCATATCCTCAAAATGATAACTGACAGTGGAGCTGAGGCCCAAGTACTAGACCTTGCAACACTTAAGGGTGCAGACTTTGATCACGACTACGTAGGAGATAACCTGAGTGATACATTAAAAGAGATACAAGCAAAGTACATCTTCAATGTAGATAAAGTGATCTATGTACTAGCTGAGTACAACGGAGGTGTGCCAGGTGTCTTGAAGCATTTTATAGATACGATCTCAGTGAGAGAGTATGCTCAGAACTTCAAAAACAAGAAAGCATTTTTAGTAGGACTATCTGCAGGTAGAGGAGGTAACTCTAGGGGTATGGAAGCATTCACAGGAGTGCTTAACTACTTAGGTACGCATGTATACCCAACAAAGTTGCCACT
>CALDEO010000207.1 GCA_937942465.1 uncultured Saprospiraceae bacterium | reverse complement strand
TAGAGGGTCATTGTCTTCATCTACCAGAGTCAATAATAGCTGTGCCTGTATATTACTAGAAATGAAAAGAACTAGGGCAATGTTAACTAGCTTTAGGTAGCTTGATCGTGAATGTAGTACCTTCTTCCAATTTAGAGTTTTTAACATATATTTTTCCCTGATGATAATTTTCAATAATTCTTTTTGCTAAAGATAGACCCAATCCCCAGCCTCTTTTTTTGGTTGTAAATCCTGGTTCAAATATCGTTTTGACATTGGAGGATGGTATCCCCTTGCCTGTATCCGATATCTCAATACAAACATAATCATTATCCAAGTAAATATTTGTCGAGATCGTACCTTCTCGACCCATTGCATCCAATGCATTTCTTATTAGGTTTTCGACTACCCAAGAGAACAAATGCTTATTGATCATCACATATTTAGGAGTATCTGCTTGCGCAAATGAATAAACCATCTTTTTGGGTGATCGCTTCTGCATGTATACCCGTGCCTCATCTAGCTGATCGTAGATATTGACTTGCTCTAGCTTAGGTGCTGACCCGATCTTAGAAAATCGATCGGCAATCAACTCCAATCTACCGACATCGTTGGTCAACTCTCCGATGATCTCTAGCTGCTCCGGATTATCTTCAGCATTCAACTTAAGATGCTCTATCCATGCAAGTATTGCACTGATCGGAGTACCGAGCTGATGCGCTGTTTCTTTAGCCATACCAGCCCATACACGGTTTTGCTCTGCCTTACGTGAGCTACTAAACAAGTAATAACCAAATGCTATAAAGAAAGCTAAAAGTACTCCTTGCAATATCGGAAAGTAGGTGATGTACATACTCAACTTAGTATTGAAAAAGTAGATATATCGCTGATCACCAAATCCCTCAATAGGTACCTTTTCATCCTCAAGGAATTGCTTTTTTTTCTTAGCCAAAAAATCAGAATCCCCATCTAACTCATCGCCCCAATTACGACCAAACAAGCCTCCCATTTCGTCTTCTGCAATAAAAGGTATTTTGAAATTATCGATGATACGTGCAGGCAACTCAAAATCTGCATTGAGATCATCATTCTGTACGAGCTCCGTCAATGCTTGAGAGAAGAGCATCGCATTTTCTTGCTCACTATCTGCTAGGGCTTTTGCCAAATAATTGGAATATGCCAGCGTGATCAATAGAATGATAAAGCCTGTAAAGGCCAATATCGATTTCCACCAAGATTTTTGTTTGTATATCTCCATATATTATTCAGTCCATCAATGCGATACTATTCGACTTGATCGAAAACTACAACGAAATAATCACTAAATACTTATATAACCACTGTTTTAATACGTGAACTTGTCAAAAGAAATAGATTTATTGCGATGTATACTGCAATCTAAAATGTCGTAAACTTTAATTATCTTGAAGCAAATAATCTAAATCATCGCCATGAAACGAAGACCATTTCTCAAAAATACTGCAGCTTTATCCATAGGTACACTGCTTTCATTAAGATGTAAAGCCGATAAAATGAGTAACTCAGTTGGAAATTTTGGTCTGCAATTATGGTCGGTACGTGACGCTATGAAAGAGGATGTCAAAGGGACTCTTGCAACTCTTGCTAAGATCGGCTACACCGATGTAGAGTGTGCCGGATATAACAATGGTCGCTTTTATGATATGCCCCGAGCTGACTACAAAGCAATGCTCTCAGATCTAGGTCTTACACAACAAAGTGGTCATACCAATACTGGATTCTCATCAGGTGCTGATGGCACACATCATATGAACAATCAGTGGGAAGCAGTATGTGAGGATGCCGCAGAGATGGGTCAAAAATCTATCATCTGTGGATGGTTTGCTCCTGACGAGCGAAAAACAGTGGATGACTACAAGCGACATGCCGATCTATTTAACCGATGCGGAGAGAAAGCCAAAGAATACGGTTTAATATTCGGTCATCACAACCATGATTTCGAGTTTGAGGCAATAGACGGTGTGGTACCTTATGATTTGCTACTCAAGAAGACTGAGAAGGATTTAGTCCAATTTCAACTAGATCTCTATTGGATCAGAAAAGGTGGTGCCAATTACAAGGAATATTTTAAAAACCATGCGGGAAGATTTCCAGTTTGGCACGTAAAAGATATGGATGATAGCCCAGAAAAATTCTTTGCAGAAGTAGGAAGCGGAGTCATCGACTGGCAAGAAGTATTCAAACATAAAGAGCAGTCCGGCATGAAATACTTCTACGTAGAGCAAGATGCATTTAAGTCAGGAGATCCGATCGGTAGTGTGACTAAAAGTCACGATTATCTGAAGGCGTTGGAGGTGTGATTATACAATAATGACTGTGGAAAAATGAACTAATAAAAATAAGAGTTGGTTAAAAGTATAAATTATAGCTATGGCAATTTGCACAATAAACATTGACTTTCCCTCCGAAATTTTGCTAACACTGAAGGAGTCGGAAGTTGAATTTAAGCAACGGGTCAAAAACTCTGTTGCTATACAATTGTATATGCAAGAAAAAATTAGTGTTGGTAAAGCTGCGGAACTAGCTGAACTATCAAGACTTGATTTTGAAACGCTTTTATCTGAAAACAAAATTCCTATTTCAATCCTCACATTACAAGATATTCTAAGTGATATAGAA
>CALDEO010000206.1 GCA_937942465.1 uncultured Saprospiraceae bacterium | reverse complement strand
GATGATTATTTTATATAACGAAGATTAACATTTTATTTGAATTTATTGAAGTATCATATGATTGATATGTGATAAGGATCAATCATCTTTGAAAGCATAAATGATATAGTATCTTTGTATCTGTATTATCCTAGAGAGATCCTGAAAACTTGAATGCACATTTGCGAGAAGCATGACCTCTCTTAAATAAATATTGAATGATAGATCTAGAGTTAACAAGTCAACAATACGATGAAGCGATCGCTACGTCAAGAGATATATTCGTCAAGAAGACGATAGATTATGGTACTGCATGGAGAGTATTGAGACCATCTTCACTGACGGATCAGATATATATCAAGGCATCTAGGATCCGATCGATAGAGGAGAAAGGATCAAAGAAAATCGATGAACCCATCAGCTTAGAATTTGTTGGGATCATTAACTATAGCGTGATGGCGATTGTCCAACTAGAAAATCTAGATGATAAAAACCTAGAATGGCCTACCGATAAAGTGAAGGAAAACTACGATCGCATCATAGCTAATACCAAGGAGCTCATGATGAATAAAAATCATGATTATGGTGAGGCTTGGAGAGAGATGCGAGTCAGTAGTATGACGGACCTAATTTTGATGAAGCTCCTGAGAACCAAGAGTATCGAGTCCAATGATGGGAAAACATTAATATCCGAAGGCTTAGAAGCCAACTACCAAGATATGATCAATTACGCTGTATTTGCGTTGATAAAACTGAATGAAAATAACTAAAGAATGACTTTAACAACACTAATCATTTACATAGGAATAACAGCTTTTTTACTGACCGCAGTTACAGGATTTGTATTTAAAGGACATAAGAGTTGGTTGATGACCTACTTGCAGAACTTTACAGGAGCATTATTTGTGTTTTCTGGATATGTCAAGGCAGTTGATCCATTAGGTACGGCGTACAAGATGGAGCAGTACTTTACGGCGTTTGAGAGTACATTTGAGGGTACTTGGATGTCATTTTTGGCACCGTTGTTTCCGTGGATGTCGGAGTATGTGACGAGCTTTTCAGTTATTATGATCGTGTTTGAGATTGTATTGGGATTGATGTTGATCATGGGTTACAAAAGCAAACTTACGAGCTGGTTGTTCTTACTATTAGTAGCATTCTTTACAGTGTTGACTGGATTTACGTACTTGACAGGATATGTACCTAGTGGAGTCAATTTTTTCCAGTTTGGTTCTTGGACAGAATACGTTGCTACCAATATGCAAGTGACGGATTGTGGTTGTTTTGGAGATTTCTTGAAGCTGGAGCCTAAAGTTTCATTTATGAAGGATATCGCATTGATGATACCTGCATTATACTTTGTATTTAAACATAAGGATATGCATGAGTTATTCACTGGTAAGATCAGAAACATCATTGTACTGGTGTCGACGATATTTGTGACGATCTACTGTTTTAACAACTTTATGTGGGATATCCCTAAGACTGACTTCAGACCATTTAAGAAAGGTATCGATGTGAAAGCTCAGCGAATAGCAGAGGAAGATGCAGAAGCGGCAGTACAGATTGTAGCTTGGGAGTTAGAGAATATAGCCTCAGGTAAAGTTATAGAATTGCCTAATGCGCAGTACATGTCTAACTTTAAGGACTATCCTAAAACTGAATGGAAAATTACAGATCAGATCAAAACGGAGCCTACTATAAAGCCAACAAAAATAAGCGAGTACGAGATCACAGCAGTAAATGGTGATGATATGACGTATCAGTTATTGGAAGATCCAGAATATAGCATTATGATCGTATCATATAAGATGTATGGTGATGCCAATAAAGCATCTCGAACAATACAAGATACGACCTACACAATCGATACATTGGTGTCAGATAATGGGGTAGTGGATATCGTGAAATCAATCGGTGAAATCAGCTCAAGAGAGGAGACATACTACGATTACGTTTGGGATCAGTCATTCTACAATGATTACGCAGAGACGATCGTACCATTGGTAAAAGATGCGAGAGCTGCCGGTATCAAGTCATATACGGTTGTCGGTGGTGCAGGTGCTGATATGATTGATGATTTTAAAGGCGAACTTGGTTTTGAAATGCCTTTCTACACCGCTGATGATATCTTGTTGAAAACAATCGTTCGATCTAATCCTGGTGTTGTACTGTGGAAGGATGGTGTGGTTGTAAATAAGTGGCATGTCGATCAACTTCCGTCATTCGCAGACATTAAAAAGGAGAATATTAACTAATCATAGAATATTTTATTTTAGAATACGATAAAATACAAGTTTACTATGGAAAATTTGCGTTCTTTGTATTAGTTAAAGTCGTAATCTTTAAGATATGCTGAGTAGAAGGAATGTACGTGTCAAAGTGATGCAGATGCTGTTCACGTTAAGTCGTGATGAAGAGTTGAAGTTGGGTAACGCGGTTATTAATTATCGTAATAGTGTTAAAGAGTCATACGATTTGTTGCTCTTCTGCATGTACAATCTTATTGCCATAACTGAAGTGTCAGTTGAAGACGAAAAGAAAAGAAAAAGTAAACACTTGCCATTAGAATTTGACAAGTTATTTAAAGCAAAGCTTTACAAAAATCCATTGATCCAAAGTTTGGTGAACAATAATGTTCTACAAGCAGAGTTCAGGAAAATGGATTTGCAATCAAAAATAGATCTTGATTATTGTAAGAAAATATATCAAGAGTTTGCAAAAGAAGCTTCTTATAAAGAATTTATTAAAGCCAAAACTGGCGACGCTGAAACGTTAGAAATACTATTGGAGTTGTTTAGACTTTGCAGACGCAACGAGCTATTCAATGAAGCAATGGAAGATAAATATCCTGTATGGTTAGATGATAAATCTCTAATCATCGGTGCTATCAAGAAGTGGTTAAAAGCACTTCCTTCTGAGTCTAATGAACAATACAAGAGTTTCACTCCGGATCAAGAAACGGTCAAAGAATTTGGTGAAATGCTACTTGACTACACTCACAAGAATGATGCAGATCTACTAGAGCGAATCAAACCTACATTAGAAAACTGGGATCACGAGAGGCTAGCGATCGTAGATATGATCTTGCTTAAGATGGCAATATCAGAGTTATTAAATTTCTCAAGTATTCCTGCAAAGGTAACTCTCAACGAATATGTTGAAGTATCAAAGCAATACAGTACTGCTAAGAGTAAAGACTTCATCAATGGTATCTTGGATAAGATTATCAGAACTATGATCGAAAATGGCGAAATAGAAAAAGGTGCTGCCGGACTCGATGAGAAGCCCAAAAAAGCCTAAATTATAGAGATATATGATGTATAAAGCTACAATCCTTAGATGCGTAATCTGTACTTGCTCTATGTTGTTGTGTTGCTTTTTTGCTTTTAGTCAAAATACATCTCCTACAGAAACAATCGTCTTAATCAAGGGTAAAGCCAAGCGAGTGCTTATGGACTCCGACGGCACGATCTTGAAGATCATAAAAGACGAGCCACATCATATGGATGGTATATTTGTAGATCGACCTCCGATACCTACGACCCCATTACAGTCATCAGCAACAATCGATAACCCACCTCGGACGATCGTAGATACTCAGATGGCATTGACGTATGATCAGCAATTATTGTCTCCATACTCGCAAGAGCAAATTACATTATTTCTAAGTTCGTATCCGATCGAAAGCAAAACTCGATTTGTATTGAAAGCAGATGTAGACCTATCAGACGATACGGCTACTGCTGCGACAATCAAGAAGCTACAGACAGCGCAGCAATTTATTAATTCTAGAGGATTTGCTAAAAGTAGGGTGAGGTTTGATATCTCAGAAGTACCAAATAGTAATGCTAATCCAAGTGTTACTCTGGCAATAGCTCAATAATCAGCTAGACCTTTTTTAATAAAAGCTCCAAGAGAATGCCTCTTAGGAATGATGAATTAATAAAATACGTGGTTATTTTTGTTTTCTAGAAGGCGTAACAACGTATGGATAGCCTAGCTATCAAGAAGCTTTGTAATACCATTTGTCATCTATAATGTACCATTAAATTCGAAGGTTATTTTTTACAAGTTCAAGGCAGAAAACGTAAGGATAGCCTTAGCTATCGTGTTCCGATAACTATCGGAATTATAACGCAGTAATTGTGAAAAATAACAAGAATTTATGGGGTATTATGGTTGGCAAATGGTATAATGCATTTGAAAGTAAAAATAGCAAGCAGAAAAATGTTAGATTATTATTTCACCATTCCTAACCAATGAAAACATTATCACTCTTATCGTGTCCACACTGCAATCAGCCATTGGCAATAGCCGATAAAAGCTATAGTTGTGTCAACAATCACTGTTTCGATGTGTCGAAAGAAGGATATATCAATCTACTGCCCGTCAACAAAAAGAAATCCAAATCACCAGGAGATAATGATGTCATGATAGACTCTAGGAGAGTATTCTTAGAAGCAGGATATTATGATCAACTGGCTGATAAAATAGCAAGTAGCATATTGATCAATCAGTCAACTCAACTCAATCATCTACTAGATGCAGGGTGTGGAGAAGGCTACTATACTGACAAAGTACTGTCCAATATACGTCATGACGATTCAGAGGTCATCGGTATAGATATCTCAAAACATGCAGTCAAGTTAGCTGCTAAGAAATACCGAGAATCTAGCTTTGTGGTATCATCGATATACTCAATGCCTATTATTGCTGAGAAGATGGACTTGGTTTTGACAGTATTCGCTCCGATCCTGGCTGAGGAGCTTGCCCGAGTGGTACATGACGAGAGTACGGTAGTTATCGTCGGCCCTGCTGCTGATCATCTCAAAGAGCTTGCAGAGATCATATATGATGATTTTAGACCACATCAGTCCAAGATTGTAGCTAAGATGGAGCCGTTTTTTAGCCTTGCGGCGAATGAAAGACTCACGTATACAATCAATGTCAAGAGTCAGGATCATATCATGGATTTGCTCAAGATGACTCCCTACTATTGGAATATCAGCAAAGAGACGCTTAAGCAGATGGAGTCGCTAGAGTC
>CALDEO010000205.1 GCA_937942465.1 uncultured Saprospiraceae bacterium | reverse complement strand
TTCAGTAAGTTCATTTAGTTTGCCCACCATAGTATGCATTTCTGCGCTGTCGTAGGTGCCGATAGAAGTATATATTCCATTGGACTCTAAATCGCTTTCTCTGATGATTTTGTCCACCATTTCGTAGCCAAATTTTTCCTCCACAAGTTCTAAAAATTCGGTAAAAACTATTCCTTTCATATTTTTCTAGCTTAATTCTAAAATTAATAAACCTTTGTCAATTGAAAGAGAAAAAGAAGATTTTTGCCAAATATGAGTCTAAAGAATATTCATTTTGCCTAGTACTTCCGATTTCAATGCTCTGCTTATTGGTATGAGTTTAGAGCCGATTCGCATAGAGTGATCCTCGATATCTTCGATCTTTTCTTTATTCACAATAAATGATCGGTGTACTTTGATAAAATGTTCGTGGTCTAATCTATCTATAAGTGAGTTGATGCCTTGTAAAACTAGATATTTTGCACTTTCTGTAGATATTGAGATATAGTCGCCCACTTTTTCACAATAGAGTATTTGATCGTAAAAGACTTTTACGAGGCGCTTATCCTGTTTTATAAAGATATGATCTTGTTTATTGTTTGAATCTTTGAAAAGAGTGTTTCTAGCTACACGATGAAGATCAATTATGTCTTTATCATCGTATGGTTTGTCAATCCTTGTTAAAGGATTTAGTTTATTTTTATTATCAAGGTTCACTACTTTAGATACTCCTACCATCGGTTTGGGTTTAACTTTGGGAAATACAGTTTACTTGAAGTGACTCGTTTTTATTAAGACACGAATTTATAAGGATCCACTATAATTATTTGTTAATTTCTTTGATAAAGTATGACGTCCCGTTGTCATAAATGGTCAAAATGTGGATGTGATAGGTGTAATAAGTAGCTTAAGTATTGTTTTTTGTATTCTAAAACATTACTTATTTTTATATGTAGCGTATGTCGGGTTTAAATTTTATCGATAAACTGTTAGAGACTAGTATTCTATTATCTCTGATAATAATACCTTTGTAAAAAATTATAAAAAATGAGTTTATTAACTGTTGGTACTTTAGCTTTTGATGATATTAAAACACCGTTTGGCCATGCTGAGAAAGTAATTGGTGGTGCTTGTACATATATATCTTGGTCATCTTCTTATTTTACTAAAGACATTAACCTAGTGTCAATAATAGGAAATGATTTCCCTAAGTCAGAGCTAGATGCACTTGAGGCACGTGGTGTAGATCTTAGTGGCCTTGAAGTAAAAGCTGATGGAAAAACATTTTTCTGGGCGGGAGAGTATCATGATAATATGAATCAAAGAGATACGATCACGACAGACTTAAATGTCTTGGATGATTTTAATCCAATATTACCAGCAAGTTTTAAATCTAGCGATTATGTAATGTTAGGTAACCTAACTCCAGCAATACAGGCTCAAGTTTTAGATCAATTAGAGGGTAATGTTAAGTTGATTGCGCTGGATACCATGAATTTTTGGATGGATATCGCTATGGATGAGTTAAAGGCGGTAATAAAGAGAGTAGATGTCCTTACGATTAATGATGAAGAGGCGAGACAGTTGACTGGCGAGTATTCTCTGGTAAGTGCTGCAGAAGCTATTCACAAAATGGGACCTAAGTATTTAATTATAAAAAAAGGTGAGCATGGAGCTTTATTGTTTCATGAAGGGAAGATGTTTTATGCGCCGGCTCTACCTCTAGCCAAAGTAGTTGATCCGACAGGTGCAGGAGATACATTTGCTGGTGGGTTTATGGGATACTTAGCAAAAACAGATGATATGAGTTTTGAGAATATGAAGAGAGCCGTTATTTATGGTTCTACTATGGCTTCCTTTTGCGTAGAAGAGTTTAGCTTAAGCAAATTGAAAGTGTTGAATGAAGGTATGATTGAGGAAAGAGCGAAGCAGTTCCAAGATTTAGTCAACTTCACATTAAAATAATTTACAATATAAAAACATCTACTAAATAGGCTGTTAAACGTAATTTCACTATTTTTGGATTCAATAGCTTAAACTTACACAAGAATAACATATTAAATTAAAATATAATATGTTGGCATGATTAATGCACCATATAAAGAGAGTTGATTTTCTAATTTTTTAGAAGTTGATTTTTTTATATAAGTGTTATCGTACAACTTGTACGATTCATGATTTCTAATTCACCTATTCAAATTTGTGTATATGTTTACTTCAAAGCTAAATTTTAAAAAACTTTCATTCTTACTAATGTTCTGTGTCGCTATGCTCAATGCTAATGCAACAGATCCTGTTAAAAAGGATAAAGACATTATTAAGAATTCTGCTTTTTCATTGAAGGTTCATTCAGCAGAGACTTCTACTATGATCATGTCAAGTAGTTACAACTTAGCTACTGACAAGTTATCTCTGACATTAAAAGAAGAGGTAGCATTTATCGAAGTGGTGAATAAAAATGGTGAAATTGAATTTCAATTGCCTGTAGATGCAAGAAGAATTCACTTGAGTTTATCACAATTCGAAAAAGGTAGTTATTCTATTAATTTATTGGCAATAGATAAATCAAGTGTGATTTCTATGGATTTAAATAAAGAAAATTAAGAATTCACTTAAAAGAAGCTTTTAGTTAATGTGCTGAGAGCTAAGTAATTATATTTTGATATATTCTATATTTAAGACTTAAAGCATTTTTATTTTGTGATTTAAAATTAATCGCTTTGATTTTAACTAAAAAAGCCTTTACTTTGTAATGTAATCAGAAAGATAATTACAATCATTTAGTTGATATAAAGATAAAGTCACGTAGCTGTGACACCCCGTTTTTTTTTGAGCCCAAGATGAGAGCCGTCTCACTTGGGCTTTTTTTATGCAATTTTTAAAGCATTGTACTTCCTCTAGCTTTTTTTTCCGCGATTTATTCTATATTAGTAGCCTACCATTATTGTTACAATATGAAGGCAACTCCACTTGTACTGTTCACAGTACTGCTTCTGACGATGAGTCAGTTTGCTCTTGCACAATGTTATCCCGATCGTCATAGCATGACTACTGACGCTGTTTGGATATCTTGTATGCCCTCTCCCAATCCGAATATCTCTAGACCCACAAGCCATTGGGTGCAATATGATCTGGGCAAGCAATATAAGCTTGGGGCCTTCCATATTTGGAACCTTAATCAGTATGACAAATCCCAAATGGGTTTTAATGAAGTAGCTATAGATTATTCAATAGATGGAGTGATCTGGGATACTTACGGTACAATCAGTATACCGCAAGCTGTTGAGTCTTCGACCTATGAGGGTTTTGCTGGACCGGACCTATCGGGTCTTAATGCCCAATATGTTTTACTTACTGCATTAAACAATCATGGTGGTACATGTTATGGTCTAGGAGAGATACGTATTGAAACCAAAGGGGCTTTATCTAATATTGATGATCAATTAATTGCAGATACGGTAGTAGAGGTTTTCCCTAATCCGTTTCAAGATGAGTTGAGCTGGAATATACAATTGGAAGATCAAGGTATGATCGACTTTAATATTGTAGATGCATTAGGAAGTATTGTCGATAGTGGTCAATTTGATGCTAATAGCACGTATAAAATATCAACAGCAGCATGGGCCTCAGGCTCTTATTTTTTACAAATTATCGTAAAAGGTCAGGTTATTAGTAAACCCATAACACGTATAGGCAATGATTAAGAATCAAATATTAAATTGTAGCTTTTTAGCTATGCTTACGTGCTGTATGTGCAATTACCTACAAGCACAAGATGAGGTATTGTATCTAGGTGCAGGTAATACTACAGGTATGACGGTCACTACGAGTTCGGCAGCATTTAATACTACTGGAGGCAACACTATTGATGGCTCAGGTCTAGATGCTGATGCGATGGAAGCGAGTAGGTTTTTATCTCACGCTACTATGGGTGCTGATCGAGAGATGATCGATGCACTAGTGGCTACAGATCTTGACTTCGAGGCTTGGATTGATAATCAATATATGCTACAAGGCACACTTATGAATGCTCAGATGGATAATATATGGGCAGATTTATTACAGCTTTATGCTGCTGCGAATATCCCTGAAGAGGATGTTTTTGGTCCTTACGCATTACATTTTCATTATGCATGGTGGACATCAGCTATGACCAATGAGGATGTATTAAGGCAAAAACTTGCTTATGCATTGAGTCAGGTTTTAGTTATCTCAGGCAGGAGTCAATTAGGTGATTATGGAGAGTCATTGGCTGGATACTATGATATATTATTGCGTAATGCTTTTGGTAATTATAGAGATTTATTAGCGGAAGTGACACTGCATCCTTCTATGGGAGTGTATTTGACCCATCTTAATAACCCTAAGACTATTGAGTCTGAAAATATACATCCTGATGAAAATTATGCTAGAGAGATCCTTCAATTGTTTTCTATTGGACTTTATGAATTAAACAATGACGGCTCACGTAAGCTTGATGCCGATGGTAGCGCAATACCTACCTATGATAATAACGATATCAAGGAGTTGGCCAAAGTATTCACAGGCTTAGGTGGTGGAGCACTTGCTGACTGGGTAACCTGGGTTGATGAACCCTATTTTGGTTTAGATTTGTTCGGTATTGACCGCAATGTCCCTATGAAAATGTACAATGAGTGGCACGAACAAGGTGAAAAGACAATTTTAAAGAACAATGTTATTCCTGATGGTCAAGATGGAATGGTTGATATCAATCAAGCGATAGACATCATATTTAATCACCCTAATGTTGGTCCATTTGTATCATATAGGTTGATACAAAGACTCATAAAATCTAATCCATCACCAGCTTATGTCAATAGAGTTGCCACAGTATTCAATAACAATACTGAAGGTGTAAGAGGTGATATGAAATCTGTTATCAAAGCAATATTGCTAGATGAAGAAGCTAGAGCTTGCAGCTATCTATCTGATGCTGACAACTCTAGGTTGAGAGAGCCCCTCATGCGATATACGCATGTAGCACGAGCACTGCCCAAGGATAATGTATATGATCGGTATTGGAATAATGGATATGGATATCTAGAAACAGTCAAGCAGATGGCACTACAAGCTCCATCGGTATTCAATTTTTATGTTACTGATTTTCAGCCAGTAGGAGATATCGCACAGTCAGGACTAGTAGCTCCAGAGTTTAAGTTGCATCATACTACCTCATCTATAGGATATCTCAATGAAGTCAATGGCTGGACAATTTGGAATAACCTCTGGTATAGCTGGGAGGGTGGTACCATTGGTGATGAGCCTGTAGATCTAGATACAGAATACTTACACGAGAGAGCTGTCGATGCTGATAACTTATTGAGAGAGTATGATATATTATTTAGCCATGGCCAACTTACAGATGAGACACGAGGCATTATCAGAGGCACTTTGTCACAGATGTCTGATGATCCTACGGAAGCATGGAACAGAGTACGTTATAGTCTATACTTATTTCTGATCAGTCCCGATTATGTCATTAGGAGATAAAAACCTAGGGTAAACGCTGACAGAATATTAATTCATAAAAACGAAATTTAAGCATATTTAGAAAATCCCAGTTTTGTAATAACCAATAAACAACTTTCTATGAAGAGGATTCTACTCGTCATAAGCTGCGGCATATTTGTATTTAATATGAATGCTCAAGTTTACACAGATTATATAGGAGCGGGGCACGACTTGGATATCATAGTAACATCTAGCACTGCTAATACAGCGACTGATGCAGCTAATACGGTATCAGGATCGGGTATGGATGCTGACTTAATGGAGGCGAGTCGCTTTATGTATCAAGCTACTTTAGGAGTTGATAGAGCTGAAGTCATGGCAGTGGCCGATTACCCTGGTGGATATGCCGCATGGATTGATGATCAGATATTGTTGCCAGCCTCAAGTATGGAGGCAAGTGTTACAACTGCATGGAATGAAGCGCTACAAGCAAGAATAGATGGAGGTGCTGACCCGGATGATGTTTTTGGCCCATATGCATTACATTTTCATTATGGATGGTGGCAAAATGCAATGACAAATTCTGACCATTTAAGACATAAAATTGCGTATGCAATGAGCCAGATATTAGTGGTGTCTATGCAGTCTGACCTCAGGGATAGAGGCGTAGAGGTAGGGCACTTTTATGATATATTTGTTGATAATGCATTTGGCAATTACAAAGATATGCTCAGTGAAGTGAGCCTACATGTTGCTATGGGGTATTATCTCAGTCACCTCAACAATCCTAGAACAGACTTGTCCAATAACATACACCCTGATGAAAATTATGCGAGAGAGATTCTGCAACTTTTCTCAATAGGACTATATAAGCTTAATAATGATGGGAGTAGACAGTTAGATACTAATGGTAATCCAATACCGACTTATAATAATGCTGAGATAAAAGAATTAGCTAAAGTATTCACCGGTTTAGGAGCAGGTGCCCTTAATGCTAATGTCACTTGGACAACGACACCGTATTTTGGATTGGATATCTGGGGTATCGATATGACTGTACCGATGCAGATGTATGAGACATGGCATGAGCAAGGACCTAAGACCATCATCGATGGATATACGATACCAGCAGGACAGACAGGTATGGAAGATGTGCAAGACGCAATTGATCATATTTTTGAACACCCTAATGTTGGGCCATTCGTCGCAAGACGCCTGATACAGCGCCTAGTTAAGTCTAATCCTACACCAGCATATATTGCTAGAGTAGCTGATGCATTCAATGACAATGGTCAAGGTGTACGTGGAGATATGTCTGCTGTGACAAAGGCGATATTACTAGATGAGGAGGCAAGAGATTGCAGCTACTTAGAGGACCCTACCAATGGAAGATTGAGAGAACCATTGATGAGATATACACATCTTGCTACTGCGCTACCAACAGATAGTCCTCTTGGTAGATATTGGAATAATGGATATGGTTTTTTGGATGCAGCTAAGCAAATGGTACTTCAGTCTCCGTCTGTATTCAATTTTTACCTACCAGATCATCAGCCAGTAGGCAATATTGCTAGTAATGGTTTAGTAGCACCAGAGTTTAAATTACACAACACAGCTTCATCTATCGGTATGATGAATGAGGTGAATGCCTGGGCCGTATGGGATAACTTAATGTATAGTTGGGAAGGTGACTATGGTGATGTACCAGTGACACTAGCTACCGAAGATATAGAAGCTACAGCAGACGAGGTGGAGGATATTATCAATGAATATGATATCCTATTCACGCATGGTCAGTTAACTGACCAGACTAGAAATACATTGAGAGATGCGCTTAACCCGTTGGTTTGGGGGGATTATCAATTTGATAGAACTCGACTTGGCTTATATCTATTATTAATATCTCCAGACTATGCAATCATTAAGTAGCACAGCTACCTGATCAACAATTATTAAGAACATAGAATACAATCAACATAAAATCAACTACCATGGTAAAAAGCAAAATGAATAGAAGGAAATTTTTGGGAACTGCAAGCTGTGCCACGGTAGGGTATACAACATTGTTTTCTTCATTGGTCAACCTTAAGTCGATGAATGCTGCTGCGGTTATGAATTCGTCTACAGTGCTTAATGGAGATTACAAAGCAATTATTTGCCTAGCTCTAGGCGGCGGTATGGACTCTTATAATATGGTCATCCCTAGAGGTAATGCTGAATATAACGAGTACGCTACGACTAGATCTAATCAAGCGATACCTCAGGCTGATTTATTGCCGATTATTCCGAACACTTCGGACGGTAAGACCTATGGCCTACACCCGGCATTGACCAATGTGCAGTCGATGTTTGCAGCTGGAGATGCAGCTGTAGTAGCCAATGTAGGTAGTCTGATCGAACCGATCACAAAACCACAATTTTATGCAGGATCGATACCTACACCGCTAGGTCTATATAGTCATGCCGATCAGTTTATGCATTGGCAGACATCAGTACCACAAGATCGAGTAGCAGTCGGCTGGGGTGGTAAGATCGCTGATCTACTCAATGCTGCTAATACCAATCAGACGATATCTATGAATATGTCTCTGAGTGGAAGTAATGTTTTTCAGACTGGTAATAGTACCGTTGAGTACTCAGTAGACCCTTATAATGGGAGTATTGGTATCAATGGCTATGGTCAACCATGGCAATACTCTCAACTCCGTACTGCAGCTATTGACTCTATGATTGAGTCTAATTATCAAGATGCATTTAAGCAAGCATATGTAGATGTCATCAAGACTGCAAGAGATGGTCATGTACAGTTTAGTAATGCATTGGAAAGTTTAAATTCTTTTGACACTCAATTTACAGATAACTATATATCACAAGCATTTCATATGGTGGCAAAGACCATCGCTGCAAGAGATACACTAGGTATGGGTCGACAGATATTTTATATCGAATATGGTGGCTGGGATCATCACGATGAGGTATTGACCAATATGCAGGACATGTTCTCTGAGGTAGATACCGCATTAGGCGAGTTTTATACTGCACTTGATGAGATCGATATGAAAGACTGCGCTACCACGTTTACGATGTCAGAGTTTGCACGAACTCTTACTTCTAATGGTAATGGTACCGATCATGCATGGGGCGGTAATAGTCTTGTGTTAGGTGGGTCAGTCAATGGTAGTGAAATGTATGGATCTTATCCATCCCTTGCATTAGATAATCCACTTGAAGTAGGAGGTGGGGTACTTATACCCACAACCTCAGTTGATCAATATATTGCAGAGTTATCTCGCTGGTATGGTGTTATGAACTCTGACTTACCGATCATCATGCCCAATATTGGTAATTTCTATGATATAAACTCGCAAGTGGGTCCATTAGGATTTATGAATGTGTAACTAGGCCATTGCAATATCCCGATTTGCACTAACAAACTTTATTTTAAATAGCAACTATGAAAAATATATTCATTTTTGCCTTGATCTCTAGTATTCTGATTCCACTCACCGCTGTGGGGCAGTGCTATGTTGATAGGCATAATACAAGTAAAAATACAGGATGGACATCTTGTACTGCATCGGCTCCACCTCATGGTGTGGGTGGCGATACATATTGGTTGTCGTATGACTTTGGCCATGTATATTCCCTTTATCAGTTGCATTATTGGAATCATAACCATCCTGATGAACTCACAAATGGACTCCAAGAAGTAACGATATTTCTATCCACTGATGGTAGCCAATATACGGAGTGGGGTACAACTACCTTTAATATGGCCGATGGTGGTGGTTTTTATGAAGGAGAAGATGGCCCTAATCTTAATGGTGAGGATGCCAGATATATGCTTATTGTTGCATCTAGCAACTATGGCGGGTCTTGCTATAGTCTAGCTGAGATTCGGATAGGATTAGAGGAGATCACTGCTCCAGAGTTAGTCATTGATGCTAAGGTCTTATTGTCTGGTCCATACAATTCTAGTACAGAACTTATGTCTGATCAGCTAAGAACGAAAAATCTATTACCACTTCAGGAGCCTTATTCTGGTAAAGCTTCATTTGTCCACGTAGGTGAGGGCGGTGGTGAGATTGTAGGTGATGCATCTGTTTTTGATAATACCAACGATGAGGATGATATTGTAGATTGGGTTTTTGTAGAACTCAGGGATAAAGATGATATCAATACGGTTGTCAATACCAAGTCAGCATTGATCCAAAGAGACGGAGATATAGTGGATATCGATGGCGAGAGTAGGCTTGTTATGAAGGTTGAGGCAGATGATTACTATTTGGTGATCAGACATAGAAACCATCTTGGAGTTATGTCAGCTACACCGATCACTTTTAGAGCAGCTAGCAGTATTAAGAATGATTTTACGCAAGATGCCAGTCTAGTATATGGTGGATCGTTGTATGATAACGATGGTACTTTATCTATGTTTGCTGGTAATGCCAATGGAGCAAATGTTGTCAGTGCAGCACAGAAGCAAATACGTATGACTGGGCCTCCGAGTATCAATGATTATTCCCAGCTACTGAGTACATTATCAGATTTGTATGTCAGTATTATATTCAATGTGTATGATGATTCTGATCTTAACTTAGATGGCAATGTAAGGATGACAGGTCCTCCTGTCATCAATGATTATTCTACCTTGTTAAAGCAGCTAGATGACCAATACGTAAACATTATATTTCAAGCATTTTAATCCAGAGCAATGAATCAAATAAAACTATATATATCGGCTGTACTATTGACGATTATGTTTATTGTGCCGGCTTCAGCACAATATTTTACAGCTACTTTAGATCATACTGATAACAACTTAATTGTTAAAATCAGACCTAATCCAGGTGGTGGTGATATTACGATTTCTCTATCTCAATTTGAGATATTTATGAGGAAGTTGGATGCTGAGCCAAATTTTACTTTTGATAATTTGATACCAAACCTTTCAGATTTTCCAGGCATTACGTCCTTAGCATATGCAGGTGTAAATACTCAAAGTGCAAGTGATGCTGGATATACCAATTATCATTTTTCTTATAGCACTGGTACGGGTACGCCTGCTACATTGACATATGTAGATGGTCAAGAGTACGAAGTTTTTAGAGTTGATGTTCAAGGAGATCCTGTTGAGATGGCAGACTTTGAAATTGCCGCTAATCCTACATCTTTTTCTACATACTTTAATATTACATCGGGTAGTACTTCACTGGCTGATCCCGCTAATGTTGACTTTTTCTATGGAAATACAGGCTCAGCTCCAGGCACAGGTGGAGGTACTACTTTTTTCGAATCTGAGCAAAATGTTGCACTGCCTATAGTCCTTAATTCATTCGATGCCAATCGTAAAGGAAAGAATCATGCTTTGATAGAGTGGGAGACTGTAAGTGAGATCAATGCGTCTCACTTCGAAGTACAACGTAGTGACAATACTAGAGATTGGAGGACTTTGATTACAGTCAAATGTACAACTGGTAATGCAAAAGGAGGAGCATATGAATATTTTGATTTGAGAGCAGCTGATCATAAAAATGAAGATGATCAATTATATTACCGACTCAATATGATAGATCTCGATGGTCAGAGTGAATACTCAGAGACACGGTCTGTACGATTTGAGGTGGTGGCTTATCAAGCCAAAATATATCCTAGTCCAGCAAGAATATCTGACCAAGTCACGTTTGCATTTGCTGCACCATCTGTTGGTGATCAGTTGATCTATATATTGAATAATCAAGGTCTTGTAGTCAAGCAATACTCGATAGTAACATCAGAAGTCAATGAAGTTGTAGAGCTTCTGTTTGATATAGATCAGTCTATGACAAGTGGCAATTATATGATTCTATATGGTACTGAGCGAGATTTGATAAGTCAGTTTACAGTATTGAAGTAGGGTACATTACCGTATTGAAAATACAAAAGCCCATTAATCTGATGACTCAGTTTAATGGGCTTTTATATTATTGGTATGTATTTAACTATCTCGTTAAGTAAAGACTTCTATTTCGTTCTAACTCTCTAAAGAATGGATCTGATAGGTCTTTGATAAATCTGATTGCCTCTCCAGTAGATTTCATCTCTGGTCCGAGTTGTTTGTCTACATTAGGAAACTTGTTAAATGAGAACACCGGTACTTTGATTGCGTATCCTTCCAGTTGTTTATTTACTGTAAAGTCTTTGATCTTTTTGGTGCCCATCATTACATGTGTCGCTATATTCAAGAATGGTACTTGATAAGCTTTCGCTATGAATGGGGTTGTACGCGAGGCTCTAGGATTTGCTTCTATCACATATACCATCTCACCTTTTATAGCAAATTGTATATTGATCAATCCACGGATTTTTAGTGCTCTTGCAAGCTTCTCTGTATAGGCTTTCATTTTATCTAATACACCTTCAGAGAGACTATATGTAGGTAATACTGCAGAGCTATCTCCAGAGTGAATACCAGCTGGCTCGATATGCTCCATGATACCCATGATCAGTACTTCATCACCATCAAATATTGCATCTACTTCTGCCTCTTGTGCTCTTTCCAAAAATTGATCAATCAATACCTTATTGTCAGGCATATGCTTGAATATATCCAATACTTGTCTTTCTAGCTCAGTATCGTTGATCACTATTTTCATACGTTGCCCACCGAGTACATACGATGGTCGTACGAGTACGGGGTATGAGACTCTATTGGCTACTTCTAGTGCTTCATCTGCATCATCCGCTGTTCCATAGTTAGGATATGGGATGTCTAGTTCTTTGAGCATATCAGAAAATCTTCCTCTATCCTCTGCTAGATCCATAGCATCGTAGCTACTACCGATTATTTTGATTCCTTTTTCATGAAATTTCTCGGCAAGTTTAAGTGCAGTCTGGCCACCGAGTTGTACGATGATCCCTTCTGGCTTTTCTAAGTCGATGATTTCTTCTATATGTTCCCAGTATACAGGCTCAAAGTAGAGTTTGTCTGCTACGTCAAAGTCAGTTGATACCGTCTCTGGGTTACAATTGATCATAATTGCCTCGTATCCAGCTTCTTTTATTGCCATTAGACCATGTACACAACAGTAGTCAAATTCTATACCTTGACCGATTCTGTTAGGCCCTGAGCCCAATACGATGATCTTTTTCTTATCTGGAGTTGAGATACTTTCATTTTCTCCATCAAAAGTTGAGTAGAAATATGGTGTCTGTGCTTCAAATTCTGCTGCACAAGTATCTACCATTTTGAATGTTCTGATGATACCCAGTTTCTTTCTTTGCTTTGTTACTGCATCTTCTTCTATTCGCAAGAGCCATGCTATCTGTGCATCAGAGTATCCATTCTGCTTTAGTTTTCTAAAGAAGCCAGTAGGGATATCCTCAGGTACATTGTACCTCATGAGTTCATCTTCCATCTTGACTAGTGTCTTGATCTGGCTTATATACCATGGATCTATTTTAGTCAGCTTCTGGATTGTTGAGCTCGGTACACCCAGTCTCAATGCATCTTTAAGTCTATATATTCTATCATCACTTGCCGCTTCTAGACGAGTGAGTATATCTTCTGTTCTTATCCATTCTTTACGATCGGCTCCAAGACCACTTCTATTATTTTCTTGTGATTGACAAGCTTTCTGCAGTGCTTCTAAGAATGTTCTACCGATTGCCATTACCTCACCTACAGACTTCATCTGTAGTCCTAGTCTAGTGTCGGCACCGTTAAATTTCTCAAAGTTCCACCTTGGCATTTTCACAATCACATAATCTAGTGAAGGCTCAAAAAATGCTGATGTAGTCCCCGTTATTTGATTTTTGAGTTCATCTAGATGATATCCCAATGCTAGTTTAGCAGCTATCTTGGCGATAGGGTACCCTGTTGCTTTACTTGCGAGTGCCGATGATCGAGATACTCGAGGGTTTATTTCTATACAGATGAGATCTTCATTCTCAGGGTTTACTGAGAACTGTACATTACATCCTCCTGCAAAGTTACCCATAGATCGCATGAGTTGGATTGCATCATTACGCATCTTTTGGTATGCAGTATCTGATAAAGTCATAGCAGGTGCTACCGTAATACTATCGCCTGTATGTATACCCATCGGGTCTAGGTTCTCAACCGTACATATGATGACTACATTATTATTACTATCTCTCAGTAGCTCTAGCTCATATTCTTTCCATCCTAATACGGCTTTTTCTACAAGTACTTCGTGAGTCGGTGATGCAGCAAGACCTCTTCTTAGACATTCGTCAAACTCATCTTCCTTCATCACAAATCCACCACCATATCCACCTAAAGTGTAAGATGGTCTGATCACAAGTGGGTATCCGATTTTCTGTGCAGCTTCTTTTCCTTCTAAAAAACTATTGGCAATAAAAGAAGGTGCCACCTTCTGACCTAGCTTTATTACGTGTTCTCTGAATGCCTCTCTGTTTTCTGCAAGTTCGATTGCTTCTAGATCTACTCCGATCAACTTAGTGCCGAATTCTTCCCAGAGTCCTTGCTTACCTGCTTCTATTGCAAGGTTAAGTGCGGTCTGTCCTCCCATAGTGGCTAGTACGGCATCTATTTTCCTTTCGGTTAATATTTGACGCAAACTTTCTACAGTCAGTGGTAGTAAGTATATATGATCCGCTGTTACTGGATCTGTCATTATCGTTGCTGGATTAGAGTTGATAAGACTTACTTCAATACCTTCTTCGCGAAGAGATCTGGAGGCTTGAGTACCTGAGTAATCAAATTCACAAGCTTGACCTATAATAATAGGACCGCTTCCTATAATTAATACTGATTTTATGGACGTATCTCTTGGCATTGCATCTATTTTTTTCGGAACTGCAGGCAAATATAAAGTATCGAACTTAAACGAAAGGCTT
>CALDEO010000204.1 GCA_937942465.1 uncultured Saprospiraceae bacterium | reverse complement strand
TGAGCTAATCGATGGATTAGTAGTATCTACTACATTGATCGTTTGAATAAACACATCTGTATTACCACAATTATCAGTCGCTGTATAGGTTCTTACTATCGTATATTCATCCGTACAACTTCCAGCTGTAATCACATCCGTAAATGTAATCGCTACATCTGTATCACAATTATCCGTCGCACTTGCTGTTCCGATATCCCCTGCTGGGACTGCATCACATTCTACCGTGATATCACTTAACGTTGAACTGATAATCGGATCGGTCGTATCTATAATTGTTATAGTTTGATCTATGTTTGTAGTATTTCCACAATTATCTTGTACTGACCATGTTCGTACAACTGTACCAGTATTATTACAACCAATCTGAGCAGAAATATCATCTGTATATGTGGTGTCTTGTAAAGAGCAATTATCACTTACACCTGACACATTTCCAGTAAGAGTTAAATTATTTATATCATCCTCACAATTAATTGTTACATCACTAGGGACAGTAAAGGTAGGATTAACTAAATCTATTACATCGACATAAATTGTATCGCTTACCGTACAACCATTTTCTAAAACATATAAAATAATTTCTTTATTTCCACAGGTAGAATAAGTTACAGTATGACTACCTATTCCCGTTGCCGTTGCAGGTGATGCTCCACTTCCGAAAGTCCAATTATAAACAGCTCCCACAATTGTCGAATCTGATATAAATGAAAAATTATCGTTAACACATCCACTAGTCACCGTTGCAATAATCCCAGCAGTAGGAGCACAATCTGGATCATCACAATCTACCAACCCGTCATCATCATTATCTATTCCATCACTACAGTCTTCCTCTGGACAAACCTTTAAAGTCAAAGCATTTGACATATCATAACAATTTGCAGTTACTGTATTTAAATCATTTCCAATAACCAAATTTGAAATGCTTCCATCATCTTCAAAATTAATGGCAGTAATCATATATTTCCCAGGAGTAGTAATTGCGAATTCTGGAGTCATTGAAGTATCAACAATCTCACCTGTACTATCTGCCAAAATATAAATCGTAATATATGTAGGATCATAATTAACTCCTGAGGTATCAATAGTCACTATGTCCGTAACTTTAAATTCACAAGAATCAGGAAATCCACATCCATAAGTATTTAATGATAAAAGCAAAGAAGGATCACAAAAACAATAATCCTCATTATCTACTACTCCATCAAGGTCACAATCTGTACATCCCTCATAAGCTGCACAATCTGAATCATCACAATCAATATCCCCATCAAGATCATCATCAAGACCATTTCCACAAATCTCACATAAAACATTAAATATAGCCGAAGTATCTGAAGGCGCGTTTATTCCTCCTGTCCCCATTACCCTATAATCTCCATTCCCATAAGAGTTAGTATTTAGAGTAGAACTTGTTTCTCCATAAATCTCGATACCATCTAAAAACCATCGGTAAGTGGTACAGTTACCTGTAACTTCTATATTTAAACCATCTAAACAATTTCCTGGATCACTAGCATCTAGTGCTAAGGTAGGTGTAACATCACATTGAGCCGAAACAACTTGGGTTAACGACAAAAAGCCTATACAAAGTAGCCATATGACTTTGTTAGACTTTAGAGAATTTTGTGAATATTTATAACTTCTAATTGCGCATAGAATAGAAGTAAAACTTATACTCATTAAGGTTCGTTTGCTCTATTAATCAGTTAAGTATTTTAACTAATTAACAGAAATGGGAATAAAAATTTATTTTATAGTTTAGTCTTAAATTGGTAGTTCTCTTTGGTAAGCATTTGGTGTAATGGTTGTAAGGTTTTGTTTGGAGATTGCACATATAGAAAAACAATCTATATTAGAGTAGACAATAACTATACCAACAAAGAGGTACTTTTCACATTAACAATAAAAAAATATATTTATTTTGAATATGAAACCTTATAACTGGAAAATGATGAAATAATAGGTGAGAATAATGAATTACCAATTTTCTAGTAAAAAGAATAGGTTCACCTTTTTACTAAAAAATTGGTCTAGATAATGGAAAATATATTTATTTAAAAGAATAGAACATCTAAGGTAAGTTCTAATTTGTTCCATTTAATGTTGGAGAACTAGCTTTACAACAAGGACAATCAGGATCAGCACAATCAATCAAACCATCTCCATCATCATCGATTCCATTTGCACAATTTTCAGGACATTTCGTTCCAACATCTAGAGTGATTAACGCCGTTTCAAAACAACCTGTAGAAATACGTTCTACTCTAACATAGACTGTTCCATCTGAACTCGTATATGGACTAACTAAAATATTAATATCATTTTGAGCATCTGATAAAGTTAGGTGATACGAAATTATTATTCCAGATTCTGTCGAGACAGTAGGATTTGCATCATGTAAAATGAATAAACCTGATCCTGTCATATTAGAATTATCACAGGTAGTTAATGTAGCAGGATTTGCATCAGGAAAACAAGACTTGAACCCAAAATCTGCATTATGATTACTTTCTCCATAGTTTCCAGTAGTGATTTCTATAAATGGATAATCAACCGTCCAACTTGGATTTGGGCTTTCACCAATTACAGCATCACTATCATTTATATCTGTATTAGGTGCTTGACCTATATTAGGATCGGTCAAGATTAAACTATCTAGTAGCACGTTGGTAGAGGGGTTATATTCTGCTCCTTGCACTACGATATAATAAGTTTCATTCGCTCGTAGAGTAGAGTCTCCCATTGTCAAATCACTAAAATAATACTCTCCTAAACCATCTGTTATCTGAGTACTGACGGAATCCCCTTGACTATTATACAAGACTATTGTTATACCAGGTATTCCTGCCTCTGTCACATCCTGAATTCCATTTTCATTGGCATCATACCATACTCTATTACCAATTTCTACAGGCGCTTCCTCACAGCCAAACTCTAAATCTCCCAATCCATTGGCCTTTCCAAAACCTGTTAAGGTATTAGTGTTAGTCGACATTTGGTAGCTTTGCGCTCTAGCTCCTGTTTGGTTATCAAAAGCAGCAATTCCAAAATCATATAACCCCAGAACATCATAAGCAGAAATATATAAATCCCCACCTGGTAGCTGAGCTAAACCTCCTAAAGCGATTTGAGTTGCTCCATTAGGAGCTATATCTTCAAAATAATAACTACTCACTCCACCTGAACCAGGTAAACCATACCCAAAATTTAATCCACCAGTTGTAATACCATTTACTGTCGCATCGCTTTCCATTTCATATTGATCTGTACTAGGGTTGTAGCCTGCTCTAAAAATATCTCCTTTTGATGCCGTCCATAATAAGTCACAAGCACGATCTGGTCGACCTGCATTATTACCATATTGATCACCAGTCATATCTCTTATCGCTAAAACCATTGCATCATTATCAAAAGAAATATCCGAAAGGAGAGGGTGGTTACCATTAGTGTAATGGACTGATCCACTTAAATAAGTACGAAAAGGTCCCCAACTATAAAAAGTCTCATATGTAGATCCACTAGCTCTTTGATAATTAGCTTCTAATACTCTACGCCAAGTGCTTGTTGACAAATCTAATTCGTAGACATAGAGCATTGCTGTTGAGCTATTCACTTGATCACAAATTGCTCCAACATACACTTTATTGTTTTCAAATTCCACCGCAAAAGGTCTTACTTCTCCTCCTGACATACATGTAATATCTCCTTCTGGGAAAGCATAACGGGTGGTTGCAGCTGGATTATCTATATCAATTCGATACAACATTTTATCCGCGAGATTCATTACAAATAACTCCTCTCCATCATCACTTGCATCAATATCTCCTAAACTAATTGTTCCTACAGCCTCCCACGACAAAGTATCGTATTGCCAGCAATTAAAATTATCAGGAACACCTGGAGAAGTTACGCATCCTGGACAAGTATCTGTATTTCCATAAGGGTGAGGATCAGCTCCTGCTGTATTAGCCCCAAAAAGTGTATTCAAATCAACCAAAACAGATGCTCCGGGTGATGAAGCATTTGGGTCAATCTGATAGATTGCTCCAGTACCTCCAGGGCCAAATCCAACATGACGTTTCATATAAGCGGCTCCATAAAGCATTTCTTTACTTTTACTATAGGCCATTCCATATATTGATCCTACATGTTCCGCATTGGCAAGGTGTTTTACCGCTCCTCCTATTACTCCATTATCACTTGGACCAGTAGATGGATTTAAAGGTAAACCAACAATTGCATCTATTGAATTATTTTCAGCAGCCCCAAAACTATAGCAAGAAACATACATAAATGGTTGAGCCTCACAATAATCTGCAGGATCTGCAAGTCCCACATCTACGCTACAACTAGGCGCATTGACGAATTGAACATTAGTTTCATTGTCGGTGCCATGTCTCGTAAAATCTTCTATCATTCCTGAAGGTCTGACAAATTCTACCCGATAAGCTGTGCCTGAAGTAACTCCTGTTGAAAAGGAATAACTTCCATTTGCATCTGTCATAGTCTGAGCAACAAAAGAACTTGCGCCTCCATTATCTTCAAACAAATAAACCTCTAAACCTAATACTCCTCCAAGTCCATCATCAATTACTCCATTATTGTTTAAGTCATTAAATGCCACTCCACCGATTACTCCACTTCCAGAGCAAGCGTAAGTAGGATCTTCAATCGTTATGGTTTGAGATTCCTGTATAGAATTACCACATAAATCTGAGGCAACCCAAGTTCGTATAATAGTATAGTTATTTTGTCCACAAGGATCAACAGACTGGTTATCTACTTGGGAAAAAGTAACATTAGGTGTACTACAATCATCCGTTGCTGTAACTACTGGTGCTCCAGGTATTGGGTCTATGCAAGAAATGGTAATGTCCGCAGGGATAGCTCCGCCATTAAAAACAGGAGCAATAGAATCTCTGGTACTATATATTAAGGTATCAGTATAATTACAAACTCCTGTTGAAACAGTTAATACTATTTCTTGATTGGCACAATTGCTAAAATCAATAGCATGCGGTCCTAAACCAGTTGCACTTGATGGTGTAGCATTTGAACCAAAGCTCCAGTTATAGGTATTTCCAGCGCCAGCATCTGTCGCAGAAAAATTGACACTCGATTGCCCGCAGCCACCTGCATTATTAATTTCTGCAACCACTTCACAATCGGAATCTTCACAATCCGTTAATCCATCGCCATCATTATCAATTCCGTCATTACAGATTTCAAAACAACCATTAACCAATGGATCTTGCCAATAATTATTAATTGGAGTTGTATAAACATTTCCAATTACTAATCCATTTGCATCTACCGATGGAATACCCGCACCAGCAATTCCATCGCTGTCAGTATCGCTAATTAATTGTTCATCTGCATCATTACAGCCATCTCCATCTGAGTCTAATTCATAAGCATCGTAAATATCATCTGCCGAAGTCTCACTATTAGCTATATTATAAATAAGCTCATCACTATCAGGAGTCGTTTCTAAGTCATCAAATAATCCATTCGTTCCAAACAAACTATTAGCTCCGTCAATAATTCCATCATTATTTGCATCCACAGCAGTATGTCCTGCTTCATCTAAATCAAAAATTCCATCGTTATCACTATCTAGGTCTAGATAATCGTATATACCATCACCATCTGTATCTATATCCGTACAGGTCTCTATATTGAAAGAGAGGTTCCCATCGTTGTCACCATATACATCATCTGTGAATACAACTAGCATCTCTCCACCAACAAGGGCTTCAAATCTCATTAGTTCTACTTCTGAAAATAATCTTGGCAGTAATTGGTCTACCCCGCGATCAAATTGACCATTCCCATTTGAATCAATCATGGCCACATATGTCCATCTTCGATCATAATCCGATGCTAAAAGATTGGCAAAACCTATGTTTATATTGACTCCATTAGTCCTCTTTAAATTTTGAGGATAATCATAAGGATAACCGTCTAAGTCTGCATATTTTATATTATCAAATTGGTTAACAGTCACTTCGAGTCCATTATTAGGTCCACCAGTTACAACCCTTGTTCCCAGGCTACTTCCATTAGAAGTTATTCTATAAACTACACCTTCTGAAACGGTTACCCCTGTAGACTGCCATGCTTGTAATGATGAATTAAACTGTGAAGAACTATTCCCACCAAGTGAACATGCTTGTTCTTCAATGTCTGGAATACCATCATTATCATCATCTAAATCACAATAATTTCCTATTCCATCATTATCATGATCACTATCTCCTGAGTTAGCAGCTAAATAACAATCTGGGTCTTCACAATCCGTTAATCCATCACCATCATTATCAATTCCGTCATTACAGATTTCAGGACAGGAAAGAACCGTAGAGTCTTGACTGCTTCCTATTGCTTGTCCAACACCCGCTACTAAAGGAATCCCATCTGTACTAACACCTCCTGTGAGGGTATCATTTTGAATATCAGCATATGTAAAACTTCCACCACCTTCTATGGCATCAGGACAGCCGTCGTTATCGCTGTCTAAATCTAAAGAATTTATAATACCATCTCCGTCGGTATCTACACAAATTACATTGCCATCCAAATCTACACTTAAAAATTTAGCCCCATCATTCTGGTTGCTTATTGGTCCATTTGAAAACAAGGTAGCCGTTAAGCCTAAAGATAAATCTATCACATAAATTTCTCCTGTGTTATTATCACCAAAAAACATTCTACCATCATTCAAAGCATAAGCTGCTCCATACGATCCAGAAGGTAGACCTGATACTGCTCCAACTACACTTACTGTTTCTGAAACAATATCAAAGGAAACTAAAGTGTTTGTAAATTTAATAATTCCATAGATATTGCCATCTTGTACATTAAAAGCTAAATCTACAAAATTACTTAATACCGTATTATTAAACGTTCTGAGAATAGTTTGATAAGTTGGAGAGGTAGGATCCGCATCATAGATGACAATTTGATTTGGTGATGCTCCGTGTTCAAGAACAACAAATGCTTTATTAATAGGGTCATATACACCCGAAAGAAAACTAACTCCAGTAGCTGCATTTCCTCTAAATATGGTACTAAAAGTAGTTGGATCGAGGATTACTAATTCATTTGTAATTCTATCTATGCCCCAAAAGTTGCCATCTAATTCATTAATAGCGATACCGTTATATCGAAAAGTAAGTGTTGCAATTAATGTACTTGCTCCTGTTTGTATATCTACCGTATAAACTTGTGTTGGATCTCCTTGAAATAAAAAGCCCTTTTCGACATTTGAAAAAGTGGTTACTACATTACAACCTTCGTCTATATCCGTAATACCATCATTATCATCATCTAAATCGCAATAATCTCCTATCCCATCGTTATCATTATCACCACAATCCGCAGAATCAAAACAATCTGCACAATCATAACAATCTACCAATCCATCTCCATCATTATCAATTCCGTCATTACAAACTTCCGGTAGACAAGGACCAATCAAAGGATTTTGCCAAGTGTTGTTAGCTGGTGGAGAATAGGTATTGGTGGTAACTAAACCATTAATTGGATTGACCGTAGGCACGCCAGTTCCGGCAATTCCGTCAGTATCACCATCAACAACATCCTCTTCTTGAGCGTCAAAGCAACCATCTCCATCTGAGTCTAATTCACAGGCATCATAGGTTCCATCTGGTGTAGTTTCACTATCAGAAATCACATAATTAAGTATACCATTATCAGTAGACGTTTCCAATAAATCAAATAAACCATTAGTTCCAAAATCACTAGCTAATCCATCTATGATCCCATCATTATTGGCATCCGCTGCGCTGTGACCTGCTTCCTCTACATCATAAATACCATCGTTATCAGAATCCAAATCAAACTGATTGGACACCCCATCACCATCGCAATCAACGCAAATTTGATTATTAGTAAGATCAAAGCTTAAAATTTTGGCTCCATCATTTGCTGAGGAAGTTGCTCCACTTGAAAATACCGTTGCGGATAATCCAACAGATAGATCAATTAAGTATATTTCTCCTGTTGAATTATTATTAAAAAACATACGTCCATCCAATGTGGAATAAGCGGCACCATAAGAACTTGCTGGTAAGCCAGCAACTGTTCCTACCAAAGAAGCGGTTTGGCTCACAATATCTATTCGATAAAGATTATTATCATTATTTTTGACACCATACATAAATCCATCATCGCCATTATATACGATATCAGGCAAAAAATCTGCAGTAGCGAAACTATACAATTCAATCCCGTAAGTTGGAGAAACAGGATCTGCATCTATCACATAGGTAGTAGGATCGCCAGCGAGCACATATACTTTTTGGATTGGATCATAAGCAGCAGAAACCATACTTCCATAATTTCCAAATGTATTGACAATTGAAAACGTTACTGGATCCAAAGTTAAGAGATCTCCAGTACTAAAATTCACTCCCCATAATAATCCGTCAAGTTCATTTATAGCTACACCATTGAATGTAAAGGTTAAAGTTTGCAAGTAGGTAGAGGCACCTGTTGGAATATCCACTAAATAAATCTCAGTAGGTTGTTGTTGAAACAAATATCCTTTTTCCGCATTTGGAAAATAAAGAGGGTTCTCTTCACAACCTTCGTCTACATCTGGTATCCCATCATTATCATCATCCAAATCACAATAATCTCCTATCCCATCATTATCATTATCACTATCACCAGAGTTAGCAGCTAAATAACAATCAGGATCTTCACAGTCCGTTAATCCATCTAAGTCATCATCTATTCCATTGTTGCAAATTTCAATACAATTTTCATCAATAAGACCATCATTGTCATTATCTATGCCATCATCACAAATTTCATCAAAACATTCTGTGAAAAATTGAATATTACTTCCATTTAAGCCAAATCCTGCACTACCGGCATTTGACCCATCAACCATTTGTTCCATCCTATAAGTGACTGAGAATTGATTAACATCTGTATAAGTCAGCTTAACCGCTCCTTCTGGATCTGCCCCACTTTGACTAGCAGTACCAATAAAATTAATATTTCCACTCGTAAAGGATGTGCTTACATTTGTAGGACTGTTAAGAGAATATAATTCTACCTCAGATTGAGGTACAGTAATGGATTCTTGTCTATTAGTGGGATATAAATCGAGATCTACAATTTCTATTTCAAATGAGCCTGAAATTGGAGTCGTAGTACCCAATTCAAAAACCTCATATTGAATAGTCGAAGAGAATAATGTCCCTGCTGCTACCCTTACAGAAGGTAAAAGTACTCCTCCACTCTGATTTCCATGATCACCTAAACTAGAGAGATTCGTCAAGTTCGTCACAGTTGCACGAATATCTACACTTTGATTACCGATAATTCCAACGTTACTATACAAGATCTGATCTCCAGCATTCAAACCTGAACCTGTAACAGGGACTCCATTTCCAAAGTCAATATTAAAAGCATTAGAATAGGATGTTGGGCAGTCGCAATCAGAATCTAAATAATCTACCAATCCATCTCCATCATTATCAATTCCATCATTACATATTTCAACACACCCATCTTCTACATAAATTTCTTCAATATTATTTTCAAAGTCACATTCTCCAATAGACGTAACTGGAAAATCAGAAGAAAAATCATAAGGCCTTGAAGTATTTCCATCGTCATTTACTACTATATAAATATTAGTAGGAAAAGTTAAACTAGAAACATCCAAAGTATAGTTAATTATTATACTAGAAGCAGTATCAATAATTGAAGCGCTTATCGTTGTTCCCAATAAATTAGCATTTGAAACTCGAGGATCTGCATCATAAATAGCTAAAGGAATATTTGATGGAGCAATTGAACTTCCATTATTTGATATAGTTATCTCTAGATCTATCGTGCTATTCGAAACACATAAAGAAGCATCAACAACCGTAGAAATCGAAAGATCAGCACTAGGAAATAATTCATTCCCCAGATCATCTAACATAGGTGATTGTTGTAAAAAATTATTCAACACACCTGTTGTTCCTGCGGTAGGTGCACCTAGGAGATGCTGACTTTGTTGTTGCCGAGGAATCGTTAAATCATCATTAATATTTACATTAAAGTAAGCATATTGATTCCATACTTTACGAGTTGGAACCCAAGGTAAAAGGTTAGATTTAAATGCTTGTGTTCTAGTACTTCCAAATGAATCTGTACAGTTACATAATATTTCTGTTTGTCCGTCATTATCAATATCTGCAATCACAGGATATTCTCCTCCTGTTGCTGACCCACATGGAAACGCAGCTAAGTTTACACCCGTTGGACCTGACATAACCCTTAAACTATCTTCGTCTCTATAAACTACTTCAGAAACGCCATCTCCATTAAAGTCAAAAACTGATGCTCCAGTTTGACCTGAAACATCTGTGGTAGTAATATTCCAAAGTACTCCTCCTGTTCCTGAGATATCAACAGTATGATCTTCAACTACTTGAAAAACTAAATGTCCACAAACTCCTATTTCAGGACGATCATCACCATCAAAATCTGCAATGATGGGTAAATTAATCGGGTGATATCCTATACTCGTAGTATTTGCTACGATATGAGTGCCACCTATTTGCGCACTTGTTTGTAAATCCCAAATATATAAAAATGAATTAGTTCCATCATTGGAAGTAATTACTGCATCCAAATCACCATCTAAATCATAATCTGCTAAAGCTGTAGTTCCATCTGGTAAACCACCAGGGGCTTGTTGCACTACAGTTTGAATACCACTTCCTATATTAACTGAGTATATTTGATTTCCTGCAATCAGCTCTATTCCATCACAATCTGGACAGAAGCTATCTGGTAAAACATCTGCAGCAATGGTTACTGCCGTTACATGGTAATCTGTGCTAAATCCCCCTTGATTCCAACTACCTATTGAATTAGTACCTCCTGTAGATATTAATTGTCCAGTTATTGCATTATAGATTTCATTTCCTACATATACCTCAGGAATTCCATCATAATTAAAATCTACTAAACCTACTGCGAAATCTTCCACAGCAAATAATTCTCCCCCTGACAAACCACAAGTAATTTGACTACTCGAAGTCCATTGCAAAGTGAAGGAACCTGTACCTGTCCCCGCTGGATTTATTCCTGCTGGGTCATATTCATAACACGCTATTTTTCTACTATTTCCAGTAGCTTCATCATCTGCCGTTACATAATAAAATTCTCCTAACCCATCTTTATCTACATCTCCTAAAGCAAGTCCTTTATTTCTATTATGAATACTAAGAGTATTCGGATGATATTTCAAACTTCCATCAGTTCCACTAAGTACATATATACTATTAGTCTCAGATACATTATAGATAAGATCTTTCATGGCAACCACCTCTGGTACTCCATCAGGTTCTCCATCTAGATCTCCTGTAAAGAGCTGAGAAATATCGGTAACATCAACATTACTCGTCCACTCAGTTGTTAAATCAAATCCAATACTTCCAACAGGTGGAACATATTCACATGGTGGAGGACAATTACCATAGAAAGATCCCGTATTTCCACATGGACAATCATCATCAAATTGATCAACCAATCCATCCTCATCATTATCAATACCATCTGAGCAAATTTCAACACAACCTAATTGATTTATCACAATACTCGTATCTTTAAAACAATCACCCGATTCATATACTCTTATAAAGTACGTGGTGGTAGGATCTGTATATAGAATATTATTAACTACAGTTTGAGGAAAACTACTTATTGTATTACTTGCAGAAAAATAAGTCAATGGTAAATCATCAAAACCTGTTATATTATATTCATATCGGTCTCCTGCACTTGTAGAAATTATTTGAATCATTCCAGTAGAAGAACACGTTGGATTTGTCCCTTCCACATTCATGGAAACATTTTCAGAAACCTTATTGACGCATACATTATCAATCAAAGCACCT
>CALDEO010000203.1 GCA_937942465.1 uncultured Saprospiraceae bacterium | reverse complement strand
AAAAAGCAACTATTTATTTATTAACTAATCGTTAAAGCCACATGAAAATACTATTTACAAGACTTTGCAGTCTCTTGTTTTTCTTATTGGTAACAATAGGATTAACAACTGCACAAACGTCCATCACAGGTAATGTGACCGATGCTGATACAAATGAGCCCCTAATCGGAGCTAATGTATTGGTAAAAGGTTTTGCAACGGGTACAATTACTGATCTCGATGGTAATTATGACCTTAAGCTACCAGAAGGTGGAGAAACATTAATCATATCTTATACAGGATATATTGATCAAGTACTTGTCGTTGGAGGCCAGAGTGTAGTCAACGCTGCTCTAGCTCAAGGACAACAACTAGATGAGGTTGTCGTTATTGGATACGGTACACAGAAATCTAAAGAAGTAACAGGAGCTGTTGTAAGCATCAGTTCTGAAGACTTTAATGCTGGTAATGTCAACAGTCCTGCACAACTACTACAAGGTAAAGTAGCTGGATTGACAATATCACAAGCAGGTGGTGACCCTAATGGTACACCAGGTATCAGACTTAGAGGATTATCAACAATTGGTGCTCAGACAGAGCCACTAGTTATTATTGATGGTGTTGTAGGTGGTTCTTTATCTAACATAGATCCTAATGATATCGAAACAATCGATGTATTAAAAGATGGATCAGCATCAGCGATCTACGGTACAAGAGGTTCTTCTGGAGTTATTTTGGTTACAACCAAAAAAGGAAAGAGTGGAGTAACTAAAGTTGATTATAACGGATATGTATCTACTGAGTCAATCTCTAGAACTGTTGATATCGCATCTGCTGACGAATTTAAAGCAGCTGGTGGTAATGATGCAGGTGGTAGCACTGACTGGTATGATGAGATTTCAAGAGCAGGATTTGCTCATGCTCATAACTTATCTCTCTCAGGAGGAAGTCCAACTTCATCTTACAGAGCTTCTTTTAACTATAGAGGTCAAGAAGGTGTAGTACAGAATACTGGATTTGACCAAATCAATGGTAGTTTAACATTGAACCAAAAAGCATTGAACAACAAGTTGAATTTTACAATGAACTTGATCGCTACAGATAGAAATGCTGATATCGGATTTTCTGAAGCATTTAGATATGCAACAATATTGAATCCTACATCAAGTGTATTTTTAGATGATGGTGTTACGTACAATGACCCTTCAGGTTTTGATTCTTTTAACCCTGTTGCAATGGTTAATTTGAATACATACGACGAAAAGACTAAAGAGATGTTGGCAAATGCTACATTATCTTATAGTGTGACTGACAACTTGAAAATTGGTGGTTCTTATGCAAGACAAATCAAAGACAAGTTTAACGGTGAATATTACCCAAGTAACTCATTCTATAGAGGTGGTGTTGCAAGAAGTGGTAATGCATTCAGATCTACAGAAGATGAAAACAATGACTTGTATGAAGCTACGGCTCAGTACACAGGTGAGACTGAGAAGTTTAGCTATAGTTTATTAGCTGGTACATCTTACCAACAGTTTAATTTTGAAGGTACTGGTGTAAGAGCAGGTGGTTATTTATTAGATAATAATACATACAACCAGTTAGGTTCTTCTTCAGAATTATTGAAAGGACAAGCAAATGTTTATTCTTATGGTAACAGTTATAAGCTTCAAGCACAGTTTGCAAGATTGAACTTAAACTTCAACGATAACTATTTCGTATCTGCAAGTGTAAGAAGAGAAGGATCTGATAGACTCGGACCTGATAACAAGTATGGTATATTCCCAGCAGTAAGTGCAGGTGCAGATATAGCTAACCTTGCTAATCTTGATGGTGTTGATAATCTTAAAGTAAGAGTTGGATATGGTGTTACAGGTAACTTACCTGGATTTAACAACTTAGCATATTCAATTTTCTCTCCAGGACCACAGTTTTTCTTTAATGGCGGATTTGTTCCATCATTCGGACCAACAACAAACGCTAACCCTGACTTGAAATGGGAAACTAAGAAAGAAATTAACTTTGGTGTTGACTTCGCATTCATGGATTCTAAAATCACAGGTGCATTGGATATATTCAACAGAAAGACTTCAGATTTGATTCTTTTAGTTGCGGTACCAGTACCACCAAACTTAGCTCCTAATACATGGAAAAATGTTGCTGCATTTACAACAAATGGTATCGAGTTAGTTGTTAATTACGACTTAATCAATACAGGTAAATTCAAATACACTCCAAGTGTTATATTCACAACATACAGAACAGTATTAGATGAATACCAAGAAGATACTCCAGAAGAATTCAGAACGAATCTAGGAGCTCCGGGTCAGAACATTACTGATGCTGGTGTAGGTCTACATTTATTACAAGAAGGTCAGCCAGTAGGTCAGATAACTGCGCCTATATATACAGGTGTTGATGCTGATGGTGCTTATTTAGTATTAAATCAAGAAACTGGAGAATCTATTCCTGCCAATGAAGCTAGTCCATCTGACTGGGTAGTTGTAGGTAATGGTTTACCTGATTTTGAATTATCATTGAATAACACATTCAGTTATGGTAACTGGGATGCAAATGTATTTTTAAGAGGTGCATTTGGTCACAGCTTAGTAAACACATACAGAGCTTTCTATGAAACTAGTCCTGATAACCCAGGTGCAAATTTTGTGAATACTTCTTTGGCGAATCCAGATGTAAAGTCTGCGTCATTTAATGATACTCATGTAGAAGATGCAAGTTTCGTAAGATTAGATAACATGTCTATAGGTTACACTTTGAATACTGGAGATGACAGTGCATTCAATAGAGTAAGATTATATGTTGCAGGTCAGAACTTGTTTACAATAACTGGTTATACAGGTGTTGATCCAGAAGTTAGACTTGCGGATACAGGAGCTGTTGATAATGGTGGTAGAGTTAATCCTAACGCGGATCCATTAGCGCCAGGTGTAGATAGAAGAAATACGTATTTTGCAACGAGAACACTGACTTTCGGTGCTAATCTTAGTTTTTAATCTTTAAAAACAACAATTAAATGAAAACTTTAAATAAATCATTAATATTCATATTGGCCTTATCTTTTTGGTCAACCTCTTGCTCTGATTTGGAGCCTGAGTTCACAGATGTAATTACAGAAGATAATTACTTTCAAAATGATGCTGCTTTCGTATCAGCGCTTGGTTCTGCTTACACCAACTTATATAGTGTAATGAATCACGGACAGTTGTTTTCTTTAGATGCAACATCATCTGATGAGGCATGTATCACACATAAAGGACCGGATTGGGAAGATGGTGGTCAGTGGTTAAGAATGCACAGACATGATTTCTCTGATGGAGAAGGAGTATTTGGTAACGTATGGGGTTTTGCATATGGTGGTATCAATACTTGTAATAGATTGATCGCAACGTTTGAAAGCGTTGACAACCCTAATTCACCTGCATTTATTGCAGAGTTGAAAGTATTAAGAGCTTACTACTATCTAGTACTTCTTGATGTATTTGGTAATGTGCCGATCATCGAATCATTTGATGTACCAGAAGGTTTTAAACCAGCTACTAGTCCTAGAGCAGATGTTTTTGCATTTGTAGAAAAGGAATTAACTGAGCAAGTGCCATTATTATCTAAAAGTGTTGATCAATCAACATACGCTAGAGTTAACTTCAATGTTGGTCAAGCGATGCTTGCGTCTTTATATCTGAATGCTGAGCAATACACAGGTACGCCAAGATGGGCAGATGCTGTAGCTGCAGCTGATGAAGTAATCAATGGTGGTGGATATTCTTTAGAGGATAACTACTTTGCCAACTTTGCAGTGGATAACGCTGGATCAAGTGAGAACATGTGGGTTATTCCTTACGATGGAGTAAATGCAGGTGGATTTAACTTAGTACAGATGACACTTCACTATGATAGTCAGAAGACGTTCAACACAGTAGATCAACCATGGAATGGTTACTGTGCATTAGCTGATTTCTACAACGCATTCGAAGAGGATGACGTTAGAATTACTGGTGGTGGTAGAGCATATGGTGTTTTACTTGAAGGACCTCAGAAGGATTTAGCTGGAAATCAGATTTTTGATCAAGCTGACTCTTGGTACCCTGATAATGCAGTGGATGATCCATCGCTTACAGCTGAAGAGCAACAAAGAGCTTTAGTATATTCTGTAGAAATCAACGAACTTGCACCTGGTGCATTCAGAGATGGTGGTACAAGATTATCTAAGTACGAATATGAAGTAGGTACTGTTAACTCAATGAGTAATGACTTTGCATTATTTAGATATGCTGAGGTATTACTTAACAAAGCAGAAGCAATGTGGAGAATGAATCCAGGTAGTGCTGAAGCTTTAGAATTGGTAAACATGATCAGAGCTAGATCTGGTGTTGATGCATACTCTAGTTTAGATGCTGACAATTTGTTAGCTGAGAGAGGTAGAGAGATGTGTTTTGAAGCTAAAAGAAGAAGTGATTTAATCAGATTTAACAGATGGGGAGACTCATGGTGGGAAAAAGGAACATCAGAAGACTTTAAGAAGTTGATGCCTGTACCTGCAGATCAGATTGCTTTAAATTCTAATCTAATACAGAACCCTGGTTACTAATATTTAAGTAATTCGGATTAAGATAATATTGGGTCTTCTTGCTAGTCAAGAAGACCCATATTTTTTTAGGACTTCTCTATAATTATTTACAGCTTTATAATACGAATGAAAAACAACTCAAACCTTTTGACTCAAGCCAATTTAATAGGATGTATTGTCCTATTATTGATAAGTTTAGTCTCTTGCTCTGATACAAAGGACGAGCAGCAGACTTCGTCATTGTTTGAGATGATATCTAGTAAAAAAACTGGGATAAACTTTAGTAATGATTTAAAAATAACGGAAGAGTATAACCCATACACCTTTAAGAATTTTTTTAATGGTGGAGGTGTAGCAGTAGGAGATATCAACAACGATGGATTGGATGATATTTTGTTTTCGGGTAACCTAGTTGATAATAAATTATATCTAAATAAAGGCAATCTCACGTTTGAAGATATCACAGCACGGAGCGGTCTCGCTTGTCCCGGTGTATGGAGTACAGGAGTCTCTATGGTCGATATCAATGCTGATGGACTGTTGGATATTTATGTTTGTAAGTCAGGGCAGCCTATAGGAGATAATAGACACAATGAGTTGTTTATTAATAATGGAGACCTGAGCTTCACAGAGCAAAGTAAGGAATATGCTTTAGATTTTATCGGCTTATCGACACATGCCGCATTCTTTGATTACGATCGAGATGGTGACTTAGATTGTTATCTACTCAACAATAGCATTCGATCAGTGGGAGCTTATGATTTAATAAAAGACTTAAGAAACGAGTACGACACAGAAGGCGGTAATAGATTACTACAAAACCAATCGGTAGAGTCTAATGGATCGAGCAAAAAGTTTGTAGATGTATCAGAGCAAGCAGGGATATACGGCAGCGCTATAGGTTTTGGACTAGGAGTCAGTATATCAGATATCAATGGAGACCTCTGGCCTGATATGTTTGTAAGTAATGATTTTTTTGAGCAAGATTATCTATACATCAATAACCAAGACGGGACATTTACAGAGGAAATTCAAAAAAGAACAGACGAGATAAGTACAGGTAGTATGGGAGCCGATATTGCCGATATCAATAATGACCTGCGACCAGATATATTTGTAACAGAGATGCTACCATCTACACTAGAGCGATATAAATCTAAGGCTGTATTTGACAATTATAACAAAGCTAAACAGAGTACAAGTAAGGGCTATCACCGACAGTTTGCAAGAAATGTACTCCAACTCAATCAAGAGTTACCAGATAATGAATTTCACTTTGCTGAAGTATCTAGACAACTAGAAGTAGAAGATACTGAGTGGAGTTGGGGAGCATTGATGTTTGATATGGACAATGATAGTCAGAAGGATTTATTTATTGCTAATGGCATCAGAAAAGATCTATTGGATTTAGATTATGTCAACTTCTTTAATCCTCAAGAACTGGCAAAAAGAGTTAGAGCCGGACAAAAAAATGTCATAAGTAAGATGATGAGTGATATACCATCAGCTCCTGTGGGCAATTACTTATTCAAACAGAGTGCAGATCATAAATTTGTGAATATTGCAGATCAGGTGTACCAGCATACCGATAGCTACTCGAGTGGATCGGCTTATGCAGACCTAGATAATGATGGCGATCTTGAGATCATTGTTAATAATATTGATAGTGAGGCATTCATCTATAAAAATAATAGTACACAATCAGGACTACGTATACAGCTCGAGGGAGATAACGACAACACATTTGCTATAGGATCAAAAGTAATTGCTCACTATAACAATAATAAGACACTACATGAGCTCAACCCGATGCGTGGGTATCAATCATGTGTAAGTTATAAGTTCAATATTGCAAAGACAGACCTAGACTCAATAGAGATCATATGGCCTACAGGAGAGAGTACATA
>CALDEO010000202.1 GCA_937942465.1 uncultured Saprospiraceae bacterium | reverse complement strand
GATTTAGTACCGTCCGTATGGCAGATCGTATCCTAGTACTTAAGGACGGTAAAGTCTTAGAGTTGGGCAGTCATCAAGAGCTAATAGAACAGGATCAGCTGTATGCAGAGTTGTTTAGACTCCAAGCAGCTGGCTATGTTTAGAAGTTAAGTACTAGTCCCATACCATTGTAGGTAGGTCCAATATTGATGGTCGCGACATCATGAGTTTTATTATATCGGAGTATCGCTTTTCGTTTGTTGTTAGATGAAGATAATGAGAAGCCTATTGTTACTCCAAGAGAAGCGATTGACCCCACAAGTGGTGCGACTCTTAATTGGTTGTCATCAGATTCATTTATACCCCAAATTGAAAATCCCACATAGGCCACTACTCCTGCGATCGCAACTTTTTGGTGTAGTTCTGATTTTTTCCAATATTCATTTGCTTCGGCATCATTGAGCATCAAGGTCTCCACATCTGATTTAGATATTTTTTTGTCATCTTCATAATACTTCATAGACCAGAAACCTTGAAACATAGTTATCTCCTGTGCCATTGTGATGTTTGACATGAATAATATCACAATCCCTACAATTGTTAATTTGATTTTCATTTCGCATTTTTTTATTAGAAAATTAAGATTCCTTTACTTCTTCTAGATACTACTATTTTAAGTTGATCATGTTGTATTAACGAATATTTAACCACGGATTTAGAGATATTATTTCTGATTGCGAAGGATTTTGGATTGGATATATGACTAACATGAAATAAGATTATAAATCTATTCCAAATCAAAGTCTAAATATGAAATATTCAATGCTGTTCCTATTAGCTATTATTTTTTTAACAACATCATGCGGCGATGAAGAGGTCGATTGTACTCCACTTACTTGGTACGAAGATTTTGATGGAGATGGTCTGGGCAACCCTGATGTCTCTCAAGACTCTTGTGATCAGATCGATGGCTATGTCAGCAATGCTAACGATGATGATGACTCAGGTAATACCTATGTCACCGTAGATGTAGATTCAGATTTATTTATAAAAGACAATCTTACCATCACGGTTGTGGCTTGTACTCTATCAGATGGTTCTTCTGCTATGTGTTACGAGATTGTGACTTCTGGTAATCCGACAGATCACGAGATGGGGCCATGGTGTCCTGATAATATTGAAGATGGTGCTGACAAAGGGGGTATATGGCTTGAGGGTGGTGAAGTCTATGATGTAGATGGAGATTTTATCGAGAATATGGCTAGTTTTTACGGTGACAACACCTGGTTGATGTATGATGACAATGGAGATATTTATACTACCGAAACTGAGGATGACTGTGCTAATGCTGCAAATCCGAATGTAGGTGAAGAATATCAAAATTTCTGTGTAGAGTGCTTACCATCATACATTACAGACATAACGAATACTTACTTAATCCCTGTTACACCTACAGTACTTGACTCACCGATTAGTTTTGGTGGAGCTGGAGGTCCTGGAGGACCTGGGGCTGGTATCTCGCAGAGAGGTATTGCTTTTAACGGAGTAGTATTTGATGCTCCGGCACCTACAGATGCTATTCTAGGAGCTTATACCTTAGCTCCATTTGATGATGCAGGTGGTCATATCAACTTGAATGCAGGATATCACTATCATGCCGCTAATGGATTATCGAAAGAAGTGTCGCAGTCTGATGGTCATGCTCCGATGATAGGATATGCGATGGACGGTCATGCGATTTATGCAAGATTAGATACAGATGGCAATGAACCTACAGATCTAGATGCTTGTAGAGGGCATTATGATAGTGTTAGAGGATATCACTATCACGTAGATTATGTTGGTACTAATAATTTTATCAATTGCCTTCAAGGGGCATATGCCGATTAAAATAAAGAAGAAATTACGCTTGTATTTACTTAGCACTAGCTAGTGTTTACACAAGGTAATGCAATTACACCCAGCTAGGAGCCTCGATTTTTCGGGGCTCCTTTTATAAGTCAACTATAATTAAAAACCACTAGTTATGAGGTATATTATTATCGCTCTATTGAGTTTGCTGTCCATGACCGCTATGGCGCATCAGCCTGATATATCTACTACGATGCTAGTAGAGAAAGAAGACGGACAGTGGATGGTAGTCTTAAGAGCATCCCTTACCGCATTTCAACATGAAGTACGTTACACTTATGGGGAGGACTCTTATAAGTCTCCAGAGGCCTTCCACGAATTAGTCAAAGCACATTTACGTAAGCACGTTAACATACAATTTAATAGTTTGCCAACCTGTACATTCGGTCAAATCGATGTCAAGTTAGGTCATGAAACCAGTGTGACTATGGAGCTTATTGGGGCTACCAGCGATGTGAGTGATTTAAAGGTTAAGAATAGTGCTTTTATGGATATACATAAAAATCAAAGTGCTTTGATCGTGTTAAAAGAAGGCTTCCTTAAGAGTCAATTTATAATGACCAATGACAACGATCATACGATACAATTGAAAGCAGAAAATAACGAGTTTATTTCCATAGGAAATGAAATAGATGAATCTATTAATCTGAGTACATCATTTATGATTATCGGGGCTATAGGGATATTATTTATTGGGTTTGCATTGTATATCCTGAAAATAAAACGCTAAATTTCAATGTAGCAAGCATTCATTGTTGCATGCAGTGCTCCATATTGAGTACTGTTATTACTGATTTGATAAATTCGCAATTATGAAAATCCTAGCCCAGGCATTAATAGCATTTGTAGCTTTAGAGCATATCTTTATCCTTTATATGGAGATGTTTGCTTGGGAGACTTTAGGTAAGAAAACCTTTAAAGGAGCTATGCCAGATGAGTTATTCTCTCCTACAAAGGGCATGGCTGCCAACCAAGGATTATACAATGGTTTTCTCGCTGCAGGACTGATATGGACATTCTTTATTTCCGATGAGGTATGGCAGTACAATATTGCTATATTCTTTCTGTCATGTGTTGCAATAGCTGGTTTGTATGGTTCTTATTCTGTCAGCAAAAAGATACTCTATACCCAAGCGTTGCCTGCTTTGATTGCATTGGCAGTTGTACTAGCAGTGAGATAAAGAAAAAAAGAGCCTATGAGATTTCTCTCATAAGCTCTAACACTGTATTTGGGAATACACCTTGTGTATTTTATAAAAGTCTCATTATGGTTTGATTGTCTTATCAGATTTCTCAAAATCACCAGCTTTGACGTAAGTCATCTTGTCTAGTTTGATATGTTTAGCCATTGCCTTGTTTATATCTGACATGGTGAGTTTGCCTACCTTTTCTTCAAAGTTCTTATCCCAGGTCATCGTACGGTCTAGTCTTAAGTTATTGGTCATTTTGCCTGCAAGTGAGGCATCCTGTGACCGTGTTACTTCTTGTGATTGGAGCCATCCTGACTTAGCAGCATCGATCTCTTCTTGAGTAAATCCATTCGTTACCATCAATTCGATTTCTTCTTTAAATGC
>CALDEO010000201.1 GCA_937942465.1 uncultured Saprospiraceae bacterium | reverse complement strand
GAGAATGATGCTGATCATCAGCTAGAGTATTTTTACCGACTCGGTAGAGTATCGCAGTCATTGCAAAATGCATTTGATGCGTTACATTATTACGGAATGGTATTGCAAAAAGGAAAGAAGAGTAACTCTTATTACCCTTGTAGTAGCGCCTTGTATATGGGGCATATTTATGAAAGTCAAGCATTATACAAAGAGGCTAAGATCTCTTACAAAAACTGTCTAGACTTAGATCCTGATGAATACAGTAATAGTCTACACCAGAAAGCTAAAAGTGGATTGCAACGAATTGAACGATTTGTAGACTAATTATAACTAATTATATCCACATTCCCCGACAGCCCTTTTCTAAATGTTATTTGGCACTAGCTGCTTTAATCCTAGAGACTAAATCTCTTGTACTACTCACATCATCACCATCCTGCTCACCTTTAGTGATAGCAAGATCAGCAAATGCAGTAGCCTTGTACAGATCGCCCATCTTATAGTAAATCCAAGCCGCAGTATCATTGTTATAGGCATTAGACTCAATGTCAATAGACTTAAGTGCCCAGCTAGCAGCTTCCATTAAGATCTCTTTCTTATCTGACACCTCAAACAAATGCCAAGCGAGACCATTCCACAGCGTCCAGTCTTTTTGTGGGTAGTCAGCCATATATTGATTACCTATCCTCACTGTTTCTTCGTGGCTTGCAAGGATACCACCTGAAGTGATATTTCTCAATAAAGCCAATAAGTATCTAGACTCCCATGACTTAGGGAAATACTCTTGATATGCTGCTCTCAGTTGTGCAGCATCTGCATCCGGCGGTAAAGACATAGATACTGCTTGATCCATCTTGTCGTCTACCTTAGACTTACCGAGTGCTTTGATAAATGAAGGTCGCTCATCCATCATGTACTTGAATAGGTAATTGGATACTTCATAGCCACTATGCTTGTATATAAAAGTTATATTATCCTTAGTCTTCCAGTTAGATTGAGTTTCTAAATAATCGTTGACTACTTGTCCCTTTTCCAATCCTCCATCGTCTAGTGTCGTAACATAGGTTTTCAGAAAGTCTGGAGACTTATCACCACTTGCATATCGTTGTTGCAATGCATACAATTGTGTATTAGGGTCATTGGCTCGTTGGCCTAATATTAAGAATTTGTCTACTCCTCTAGCTCCGAGACCAACATGTACTCGATCTCCATTGCCATTGATAAACAGTAAGGTCGGATAAGCCATTATCTTGTACTTATCAGAAAATATTGGGCCATCACCTTTCTCCATATCCATCTTGATATTGATGAATGACGCATTATAGAATGACGCTACTTGACTATCTGTGAACACCTCCTTACTCATCCACTTACAAGGACCACACCAAGTAGTATAAGCATCTACGAATATCAGTTTATCTTGTTCCTTAGCCATTGTAAGTGCTGCATCCCAAGATACATCCTCAAACTGAATACCTTCTTGACTCCAAGATTGAAAACTAAATAATGTCAATAATAGAACGATCAGTGACTTTGATGTCATAATAGGAAATCTTAATAAGTAAAAAAGGAATTTAAACCGTAAGGTTTAGCTCTTCAAGCCTTCAAGTTCTTTGATCAATTGATCAGGTTTTTTAAAACCTGGTGATGCTTTGATCACATTGAGGTCTTTGTCTAGATATACCATTGTTGGGTATCCGAGTCTCCCGTTGAGTATCTCAGCAGCAAGTTCATTGGCACCTCGTCTACCTTGTGCTACAAAGTTGTATGTCTTTCCTTTGAATAATAACGGCTCTTTTTGCTCTGCATTAAACTTAACTACATGAAAATTCTCTTGGAGGTAAGCTTTCACCTTCTCATCTTCAAATGTAAGCTTGTCCATCTTCTTGCACCATCCACACCAGTCAGTATATACATCTACTAATACTGGCTTTCTTTTGTCAGCAGGTATTGCTTCTAGATCTTCCATTACCAACCAATTGAGGTTACCTTCAGCATCTACAGTTGCAGGTACTTTGCTTGTATCACCACAAGATGATAGTAATAAGATTAAAGCGAATGAAGCTAAATAAGATATCGTTTTCATATGATTACATTGTTGATTAATAATACCTCAACGCGAAGGTAGAATCAAATATACATGTATTCGAAAGTAAAAAGCAGTATTCAGGGAGACAATCACACTTCTATAACATTTGATATGTTATAAAATGCAGCTCCTTAATATCTTAAGTATGAAGTGAAAGAGCTATTTTTTTCTCTAAGTCAGCTACGGTATCTTTGAAGATCAAGTCTGTGTCGATCATATTCTGTACTGCTTGTACAGAGTAGATCACAGTACTGTGATCTCGATCACCAAACTCAGAACCAATGACCTTGAGCGATTTATTGGTATATGACTTCGACAGGAACATTGATAATTGTCTAGCAATCACAACGGCTCTTTTTCTTGTTTTACCTTTCAGTTTATCAACAGTAATATCATAGTGCTCAGCAACTAGATTACTGATATTTTCTATGGTAATTTCTCTATTGATCTGAGTGACAAATTGTTGTATCACCTCTTTAGCTAGATCTACGTCTATTTGCTTTTCATTCAATGTTGATTGAGCTATCACAGATATCATGACGCCTTCTAGTTCTCTGATATTATTTTTGATATTGTAACAGATGAACTCTTTAACATCCTGAGGGAGTTCGATTCCTTCTTTCTTTATTTTGCTTTCGAGTATCGCCATACGAGTATCGAAGTCCGGTGTAGTCAAGTCTGCAGCAAGGCCCCACTTAAATCTAGAGATCAATCGATCTTCTACATCCTTGATATCTTTGGGAGCACGATCTGATGTCATTATGATCTGCTTACCTGTCTGATGCAATGCATTGAAAATATTAAAGAATATCTCTTGCGTCTTTGGTCTCTTAGCTAAGAACTGAATATCATCGACTATAAGAACATCTATGTATTGATAGAAATTCATAAAATCATTGATCGCATTATTCTTGATCGACTGGACTACCTGATTGGTAAATCGCTCCATCGTAACATAGAGTACTTTCTTATCAGCGTGATTTTCTAATACTTCATTACCTATTGCTTGAGCAAGATGTGTCTTACCTAAACCTACATCACCAAATATTACTAATGGGTTGAAGGCAGTACCTCCTGGATTATTAGCGATTGCTTTACCAGCAGATCTTGCCAGTTTGTTACAATCTCCTTCTATAAATGATTCGAAAGTGTAATTCTTATTGAGCTGAGGATCTACTTGTACTTTTTTGATCCCAGGTATTACGAATGGATTTTTTATCTCGTCAGAAGAGAATGATCCGACGTTATCAGATCCTTCAGCATGCTTGCCTATCTTTCTGTGATTATCAACTAATATTTGGTATTCAAGTCTACCCTTTTCTCCAAATTGAGATTTGATCGCTTTCTTGAGAATATCTACATAATTCTCTTCGAGCCATTCATAGAAAAACTTGTTTGGTACTTGTATCGTGAGAATGTCGTTAGACTCTTTGATGGCTTTAATAGGCTCAAACCATGTCTTGAAGCTCTGAGGGTTGACGTTCCGCTTGATCAACTCTAGGCAATTTTTCCAGACTTCGTTATGTTCTCTCACCATTGATTGTTCAGTTATATTCAGTTCTCAAATAAGACAAAAATATACTCATCAGAAAAGTGAATTCCTGATAAAGTACTTGACATTCGGGAAAATTGCGGTGTTAATAGTTGGGACTATATTTTCCTTGGTACATCAAATTTGTGAAAAATAATTCGTAACCCAATCTATCTGAAGGAGCTTTTTTTAAAAAATCTTTTTTTTTGTAAGTATTTGATAGTCAACTATATATATGTTTTTTATGATATATCTTAAATGATTCAAAATCACCTTCTTACACAATTATTTTTTTACTAATTTGTTAAGACGCGATTTTTAATTTTTCTTTAGTTGATCGAAATATTTTTGCAGGAGAGACATTTGTTCTTTTTGTTTTTCTCAAAGCTGATATCGATTCTACCGAGCAGAATACCACCCCATCCAGCCTGATTTATAATGACAGGATCGCCATTGAGTCCTTTCCTGATATCTGGCTCAGACAAGAATGTATGTGTATGACCACCCAGTATCAAATCAATATTCTCAGTTGACTCTGCAAGGACAACATCACTCACACGACTGCTTCTGTATTTGTAACCTAGGTGTGACAAGCAGATGACATAATCGCACTTTTTTTCTTCTTTGAGCAGCTTCGCAGTTTTATTCGCAACAGCGATAGGCTCATTGTATCGAGTCTCTAAAAATAGCTCCTCAGGTACCAATCCGTCCAACTCAATACCTAATCCAAAGATACCGATCTTGATACCTGCCTTATCAATAATCTTATAGTCAGATACATGATCGTGCAGTACCGTATCTGAGAAATCATAGTTGGCCGATACAAAATCAAAATTAGCATGAGGTAGCTGCTTATGAAATCCTTCTATACCTCCATCAAAATCGTGATTACCTAATGTAGCTACATCATATTGCATCTCAGACATCAACTTAAACTCAAGCTCACCTCCAAAGAAATTGAAATAAGGTGTACCCTGCAGTATATCGCCAGAATCCAGCAATAGGACATTCTTTTCCTGAGATCTGATCTTAGCTATCAAGCTAGCTCGTCTAGAGGCTCCACCTTGGCCCTCGTTGCGACTACCGTCCATCGGGAATGCCTCTACCCTACTATGTACATCATTGGTATGAAGTATCGTCAGGTGCTCAAATTCTGGATTGTGCAACAATCCACTTGCTAC
>CALDEO010000200.1 GCA_937942465.1 uncultured Saprospiraceae bacterium | reverse complement strand
GTTATAGTAGATCAGTGCAAGGTTAAAGTAGTAGGAGCTATCTTGATGTTTTTTATCTAAGTACGGTTTGTATTCTTCACTAAAACTTGCTGCCCAGTCAAAGTCTTCGACACGGATAGCCATCATCGCAATATTTCGGTAAGTATACCTTGAGAGCAGGCCATCATTCATCAGTAACTTACGTTGTAGTGCTATTTGGTACAGACCGATACCTACCTTACCAAAGTCCTTCTCCCCTCTGTTGAGATGACGTATACAGAAGTTAATACCTAGCAAGTATAGCTCCCGCAGTTCTAATGGGTCAAACCTACTATGGTATTGATCCAGCCGAGCTCTGAATATTGAGAAACTATCCTTGGAGTCCAGCTTGATCATCTGATAGCATGCGGCATACACATCTATCGTCGGTATGTTGTCCTTGTCTAGTCGCTCAGACTCTGAGATGATCATGTCGATATGCTTGATGTCGTAGTCGGTCTGATATACCGCTTGATGTGATAGTGCTAGACAAGCCCATCGCAGTTTTTGGGCATAGTATGCTTCATCTATACGGTTATGTATTTTTTGTAGATTGAGTTCTTGATTACGCTTTTGTGCAGAGAGCAGGTCGTATTGCTCTAGTTCATATTCGAGGATTTCTTTTTGATATTCTGAGTTTCTGAGTGTATCATTGGTCAGAGCAGTATGGTATTTTTTGAGTTTGGACTCGTATAGTTTAGTTAGTTGATTCTTTTTATAGAAACTAAGTTGATTTTTGGTGAGTTGCTTGGTACTGCTTAAAGTCTCTTCTAGTGATATGTATGTTTCTAGCGTTTTGAGTAGATCACTATATAAGAGTCTTAGTCTATCATCTTTATATTTATCTTTAGCGTATATGATTTTATGTATTTGTTCTTTGCTGTATTCCAGTTTGTTATCATCTTTGGTATCCAAGATTATCTGAAATAGCAGATTTGCTTGCTCTGATTGCTTTAAAAAACCAGAATTGAGCAAGTTTTGAAAGCGATCTATCCCTTTTTGCGACAAATTGTCGAGAATAATGAAAATCGGTTTACCTAGCATTAGGGTGTTATTTGCTACAATGATATAATTTATTGTGCTAACTTTCAGTTGTTTACAAATGTTATTTATAAATTATTGTGCTACAATTGACATTTATTGTATTAGTATGCCTCAGATTTGTACTTCATCTTTGTAATGTTGAACATGAAAAAAAAACTTATACCCATGAAATATAAGCATATCATAACGTCCATATTATTGCTACTCAGTTTGCAATCGTATTCTCAAGAAGGATGCGTAGACACCGTTTTTATTAATACAGACTTGCGTACGGAAGGCAATCTATTAGCATTAGATATTAATGTAGATGACTTTGTAGACATACAATCGATACAGTTTGGTATTTCGTATGATCCAGAAGTTATAACTTTTGATGGTTCTGGCAATTATTCAATTCCAGGCTTGACGAGTAGTTCTATTTTTAGTACTGTAGAAGGTGAAGTTCGATTGGTTTGGTTTGATAACTCTGGAGTATCCGCTCAGAATCTTGCTGACGGATCTACTTTAGTAACATTATACTTTAATGAGTTAACTACCGGTGACCCAGATATTGCGATCGTAGCATTCGGGACATTTGTTGCAGAAGCTTCAAATAGTAATGGAGAGCTATACTGTATTAACAATATTGGAACAGATAACGGTGGTGGCAATACGGGTGGGCCACAGCCTTGTGTCAATCTAGATTTGGGTTTAGTATCTGCTGGTGATGATGCTATATTCTCAGTGAAAGCATATCAGTTTACCGATCTAGATTTGATGTCATTTGACATAGATTATGATGAGACCAAGTATTCATATATTTCAGTATCCAATTTTGGTGCCTTAACTGGTCTTTCCGAGACATCGGTTGTAGAAGACAATGGAGTACTACATGTAGAGTGGGTCAATCCTGCATTGATGGGTCTGACTATTGCCAACGGCAGTACTTTATTTGATGTTCAATTTGCTAAAATCGAAGAAGGTAGTGTAGCCTTTTCTATCAATAGTCCAGCATCTGGAGATGCTGCGACCAATGACTCAGGTGAGGCGGTATGTCTCACAGGTGATGTGATCAATATCGGAGGTGGTAATGGCGGCAACCCTGACGGTTGTGTAGATAGCTTATATGTTGATATTATAGCTATTAATGGAGCCGCTGACTTGTCTGTAGATTTTGAAGTTTACAATTTTGAAAACATAGTGAGTTTACAATTTACAGTAGATTATGATCCTACTCACATGACATATGTAGAGCAGTCGGATGTCAACGCTGCATTAGCGGGGATTCAGTTTTTTGAGTCTACTCCAGGCAAAATAGGACTTACATGGATCGATCCTGTAGTTACGATGGGTCGAGATATTGCAGATGGAGAGTCCATGTTTACACTTAATTTTCAAGCAACTAGCTCAGCACAGTCTGCAGTTACGATAAGCGATAACCCGGTACTTATAGAGATCACTAGAGCCAATGGCAACGATATAGAGGAACTCTGCCTAAGCTATAACGAGACAAATATACTATCAGAAGGTGCTCTACTATCAGGATATATCAATCATGATGTAGATAGTAACTGCCTTGATGATGACAATACTCCATTGAGTCAGTGGATCGTACAGTTCAGCAGTACTGCGGGCGAGTTTTATAGCTCGACTGATGAGAGTGGTTACTATCAAGCATTGGTATCTCCGGGTACATATACTGTCTCAGCAGTAGCACCCAACGACTTGTGGGTATTCTGTATCAACGATCAAGTAAGCATCACCGCTAATAATGGAGACCTCGACGAGGTAGATTTCTTGGCTCGAGCCGAATATAATTGCCCACTTATGTACGTAGATGTCTCGACTCCATTTTTGAGACGATGCTTTGATAATACCTACCAGCTTAACTATTGCAACTACGGTACTACTCCAGCAGAGGATGTGTATATAGAGGTAGCGCTAGATGATGATTTGATATTTTTAGCATCAGACTATTCTGATTATTCGCTTGACGCAAATACGAATATAATCACATTTAATATCGGCGATATGGCGGTCAATGAATGTAATAAAATAAACTTTGAAGTGAATGTCTCTTGTGAGTCAGTACTAGGTGCAACTCATTGTGTAGAGGCGGTGGCTTACCCTGTAGGAGACTGTAGTGGTCTAGGCAATGATGGCTGGGACGGTGCAAGCCTGAGAGTACAAGGCTCTTGTGATGGAGACTCTGTACGATTTATAATCAAAAACAATGGTATCGGTGATATGCTTATGCCTTCAGAATTTATCGTAATAGAGGATGATGTCATGTTTAATAGTGATCAGATAAATCTGCCTGCTGGCGAAATCCAAGAGGTAGCATACGAGGCGACTGGTGTTACATATAGAGTGGAGGTAGACCAAGTATCCAATCACCCGGGTAGCTCCAATCCTTCAGCATTTGTAGAAGGTTGTGATGCTGATAATGACGATGACTATAGTACAGGATTTGCATTGATGTTCCCTCAAGATGACAATGACCCATGGGTAGATATAGACTGTCAAGAAAACATTGGTAGCTATGATCCCAACGATAAAGCAGCATTCCCGAAAGGGTATGGTAATGAGCACTATATCAAGAAAAACACAGATATAGAATATAAAATCAGATTTCAGAACACGGGTACCGATACGGCATTCAAAGTAGTGATTATAGATACCTTATCGGAGAATGTAGATGTAAGCACATTCAGAGTAGGTACGTCGAGCCACGACTATAAGTTGGTATTAAGAAACCAAGAAGTGAAGTTTATATTTAACGATATCCAATTGGTAGATAGCTTTAAGAATGAGCCATTGTCACACGGATTTATCACATACAAGATCGAGCAAAAAGCAGATCTTGCTGATGGCAATCAGATATTGAATACGGCAGGGATCTATTTTGACTTCAATGACCCGATTATTACTAATACAACATACCACGAGATCGGTACTGACTTTATGGATATTATCAATAATACGGAGAGTAGCACAGTCTTACTATCAAGTCAAGTGTACCCACATCCGATGACAAGCCAGTCATTTATCAAGTTGGATAGTCAGTTGCAACAAGAGGTACAACTCAGGATCATCGATGCACATGGTAGGACGATAAGACTACAATCTCAGTATGGCAACCTGATACCGATATATAGAGATGGACTTGTCAATGGCATGTACTACTACGAGGTACGTACTGACGGAGTCTTGCTATCAAGTGGTAAGTTGGTGATACAATAGGACATATTAAAAAATCAAAAAAAACTGTTATGAAAGCTATAATTATAAGTTTGAGTATTCTATTTGTATCCAGTATTGCGATAGGTCAAGTAGAGGTCAATTGTGCAGCGAGTACTATTAATCACAACCCTCTAGAAGGGGTGTTTGATGGAAATAATCTACAACCGGTTGTAACGGGGACTACAGATTTTGAGACTTCATACGAGATATTTACAATAGACGATATTGATTGTGACAATGGATATTGCAGCTTGGACTCTATCGTATGGAGTATTGTAGCCGACGGTCAGTCTTATGATTGTACCAATCTTGTGTTTACGGATGCATATACTTTTGACGATCTATTATTACAAGATAGTATTGTGG
>CALDEO010000199.1 GCA_937942465.1 uncultured Saprospiraceae bacterium | reverse complement strand
TAATTTTAATTCTTCACCTGGATTAAGAACACCATCAAAATTAGTCTTCAATAGACCATCTCTTAATCTCCAATCAGGGTTTAAATCTTCTAAAAATGCATAACCATCAACTAAGTAATCAACAACCGTAATATCACTAGCTGGAGTTGTTCCTTGGTTATAAATTTGCATTTCGAATATTGCAGTATCTCCTAACTGAACTAAAGGATCTGTCAATAATATTTTAATTAACGCAAGGTCAAATGTATTTTCTGGTTTTGGGCACAATCCGATATCATAATCATGATTAACAGAATTGCTCTGCGACACTGATACAGGTATAAATGCAACTTGATCCAATAGTGAACAGCTGAAACCAGCAATTGCAATATCATTATCATTTAAGTCAGCATTCTCACCGAAACCAATATTATTAGAACAAGTAACATACTCACTACCACCGTAAGTGTAATGTCCATTGTCTTTATCAAAAAGATTCAAATCTAATGTTACATAATATTCTTGGTTGTAGTTTAATCCATCAAATACACCATCTAGATTGTTATCTACATTGGTGTCATTGAATACGTACTGCCCAGAAGCTGAAGTTGTAGTTGTACCTACTACTTCACAGTTATCATTAATAAGCAATACTTCAACACCTACAATAGCGTCTTCGCCTGCTTCTTGAATACCGTTACTATTAGCATCTATCCATACATAATTACCAATCTCAGCTTGTGGTCTTTCACACATATTTGTGATCTCACCAAAGCCTGTTGCTTTTCCAAATTGATCACCAATATTATGTGTATACAATTGTATTGCACCTGCTTTCTTACCTGTAGCAGTCACATAACGGTGCAATCCACCTGAGTATGTATCATACAAAGGATCATAAACAGCAGCGACTACTTCACCAGATCCTGGTAGTACAAATATACTACCTAAGGCAATCTCCGGGTGATAGTTAGGTCCTGCTAACCAATAATCTAAACCAAAAAACTCTCCACCACCTGGGCCTTGAGTATTACCAACTCCACTACCAGTCAAGCTACCCGCTGTACCATTGGACTCTAAAGTCCAAGTACCACCGTCATTCCAAACTGTTAATAAATCAGGGTTTTGAAAATCTAGTCTATTTCTTTCAGGGTTACAGAATCTGTGTCCTACTCTATCCGATAATGAAATCAACATATTGCCTTCATCTGTAAATGCAATATCAGTCAACCAATGCATCGTTTCATCTTCGCTAGAAGGAGAATCGTACCAGTGACCTTTGATATAATTAGTCTGGAAGATTAAGTTGAAATTTTTATTTGTAAGATCAAATTCAAAAACATTTGCTGTTGACTCTGATTGTAATTTTGAATATTCTGCAGTACAAGTTGTACCTACATATAGTTTACCATTGTTTAATTCTAATGCGAAAGGAGCATTTTCTCCACCGTTGCAACCTGGATCTGGTATTGCATAAGTCTCTGTAGTACTTGGTCTAGGGTCAGCTATATCAATACGTACAATCTGCTTATTTGTTAAATCCATTACATACAGAAATTGGTAATTATCATCAATGACGATATTACCAATACCAAATCTACCTACTTGTGATCCATAGTCACAATCATTAAAATTGAAAGCGGATGTACCGACATCAACACCTACCTCATCTAGTGTGATCCACTTAGATGTAGAAGGAGTACCTGCCATATCCGTTGCAAATATAGCTCCAGCACCATATGGTGATAAGTGAGCATTCTGCTTAACGAATGAAGAAGAGTATACTCTGTTTCGCTCAGCATCCCAAGCTACACCCCATACACTACCTGTCTCTGCTTTGTTAGCAATTTTAGAAGGAGTAGAACTTACACTGAAGTCATGCTCTAGCTTTATAATGGTTTCCATCATATCATTGATACCCGGTACACCTTGTACAAAACAAGTGAGTATTAATGGAGGATTTTCATTGCAATTAACGTTAGGATCGAAAAAACCTAAATTAGCATCACACGACGGAGCATTTACAAACTGTAAACTAGTACCACTGTCAGCACTAGATAATGCACTTACATATGGAGCTGGTTGTGTAAACTCTAATCGATACGAATCACCATCAGTTAAACCTGATATAGTATAAGTACCTAATGAACTACTGACATCCTGACCAACTAAGGTACCGTTGGAGTCAAAAGCCTTGACCATGACATTGCCAATATAACTGGCGTCATCATTAAGACCATCCATATTGATATCATTGAAGATAAGTCCTTCAATATTACCTGGAGAAATAGAACATTGTGAATAAATAGAGAGATGCATGAATAGCATGAACACTGTGAGAAGCACAGTATGCAATGACATGCAGATACGGCAAGCTGAGTACCTAGCGGCACTGTGTAGTTTTAGTTTCCTCATTTTAGACCCTAGCGGTGTTAAATTGTAAAATTCATATCACCAATACACGGTTACGTGTATCCATGATACAGATATTCTTACTGTTTGTAGTCTTGTGTAGTTTCTTACGGGTTACCTTACGGCAAGCCAAGTTATTACCACAAATATATAATTATAATTAATATGAAGTATTATATATTATAAAAAATTATAATTTAATGTCAAACACATAAGCATAATTATCATAATAAAAACATTAATTTAAACACAACTAACTACTTAACAATCATTTACATAAGCTACATTAATTAAATATGATAATCACTCGCAAATGATAAAATCATGCAAAAAGAGAGTGTTTTTACTATAAAAACAATCGCCCACATGAAATGCTTAATTGCAGAATGAAAAGTAAACATGTAGAATTGCCACATAGAAACACTAAGTATTATGAAGAACAATTTTAACTTTACTTCTCAAAATTAAATGGATCAATTTATGAAAAATCAAATTCTGTTGTTCGTTTTGGCTTCTTTACTTTTGTTTGGATGCTCTGGAGTCAAAAAAATTAATACTGATACTATTGTTCAAAACACAAATTCTAGGATAATAACTTTTAATCCAAATTTGATTACCAAATCTGTTAATCAAAAATTCGATTTACTAATATCTCCTGTTGATGGTTTCAAAATGAATTCAATCACGGACTCTTTAATGGACTTTGATGGTATTTTATCAAGATCTCTAGAGACAACTGAACGAGTTAATCCTGATGGCACTACAAATGCACTTACTATTCGACAAAAAAAACAAATGAAAAGGAAAAAGCAAATAATTGATTTTGTCCACGATAAAAATTCAACCGGAGTTTTAACTAATACTGTAAGTCAAGCAATATTATCTAATCTTTTCAATGAACCACAAAATACAGATCCAATAGACTATTTATTGACCAATAGTACACCTGATACATATAATCCATATAGCGTAAACGGTCAATATTTAAGTGTTTTTGAAGTAACGCTAACAAACAAATCCAATGAAGTAATTCAAGTAGATATTAACAATTTCTATTTTAATAGTGGTTATGAGCAGTTGGTGCCCTTTAAAATTGGATATTTCGAAGAAGCGCATAGAAATAATCAAAATAAATTAAATAATGTGTACAGACTGAATATGTCCGACGAGATGGTTATTCCGCCTAAAGAATCAGTAATAAAATATATTGCAATTCCAGCTCTGAATCCTAGTATTAAAAAATTATTAGTTAAATATATAGAAGGAAAATCTTCTACCAATTTCGACTTTAATGTTGCAGTTAAATTCGATCAGACAGAAGTTATCTCAGAAAAATTCACTTTTAAAATTAACGACAATTGGAAAATAGGTGTTGAATACTATAATTTAATCATAGAAGATTCTTTAGGTAATATTTACAAGAGCAGGACAAATGAGGTGTATGTTCCTAGGCACCTCTTCAATCAGGCCTTTACTGTTAATGGTATAGGAAGATACAGAGGGGGTTTTATTTTACTAAAAGAAAAGGAATTCAAATTTTCACTTGCCAAAGACAACTTGATATTTTTAGATTATTCTGAAAAAGTAAAACATTAAGGGACTAAGATTCCATAATAGAGTGGCTTTTTTATGAAAAGGTAAAGTCTTATAAAATTACTTACTTTTGCCTGTAGATTATGTTGAAGCAATTAGAGATATCAAACTATGCGATCATCGAGAAGGTCTCCGTACCTTTCGATAAAGGGTTTACCGTTATTACAGGAGAGACTGGAGCCGGAAAATCAATTATCCTAGGAGCACTAGGTCTTATACTAGGAAAGCGTGCAGACTCCTCTGTACTCAACAACCCAGAAAAGAAAAGTATCGTCGAGGCCACATTTGACATTCGTGATTATGACATGCAAGGATTGTTTGAAAATGAGGATATAGACTTTGAAGAAACCACGATCATAAGAAGAGAAATAACTCCAAGTGGCAAGTCTAGGGCATTTATCAACGATACCCCTGTCAACTTATCGACTCTCAAGACCCTGACAGACCGGTTGGTCAACTTGCATCAGCAATTTGACTTGCTAGATATTCAAAAGAAGAGTTTTCAGCTTGATATGCTAGATGCTTTTGCAGAAGTACAACCCGACCTTATTGAATACAGAGTAGACTTCAGCAGTCTTGCCAAAAAGAAAAAACATCTTGAGGCATTAAAGGCTAAGAGTATAGAGCTATCAAAGGAATCAGATTTTCTAAAATTTCAACTAGAAGAGCTCAATACCCTACCCCTAGAAGATATCAATCAAGAAGAAATAGAGTCGGAGCTCAATGTATTGAATAATGCAGAAGGAATCATTAACTCTGGAAACCAGGCATCTTACGCAATCAACGATAATGAAAATGCTATTGTCGATCAGTTAAGAACTATGGCTAAAGACTTATCACAGTACGGTGCTGTAGATAAAGCAATGGAAAGCCTAAACTCTAGATTAGATGAGAATATAGAAATACTTAATGATTGGGCAAATGACATAAAAGACTATGTCGAGCAGATAGATGGAGACGGCAATAGGGCTGCAGAGTTGCAAGATACGTTGAATGAGCTCTATAGATTACAGAAGAAACATCACATTAACAATACAGAGGAGTTATTGGCATTCAGAGATGAGGTAAGAGCTAAATTAAAAACTTCGTCAACGGTAGATAAAGAAATTGTCTCCACCGAAAAAGAAATTAAAAAGCTCGAGGCTAATGCATTCGCGAAAGCAAAAAAAATAAGTAAGAAAAGAGCACAGTCTAGTACAGAGTATCAAGACAGAATCAGTGGTCTATTGTCTGAACTAGGAATGCCTCAAGCCAAATTGATCGTCAAGCAGGAAATACAAAAAGAGCTTAACAAATCAGGAATCGATGATATTGAGTATTATTTTGCACCTAACTTAGGTAGTGTACCTAAACCTGTAAAAGATACCGCGTCGGGTGGTGAAATATCGCGTCTGACACTCTGTCTTAAGTCAGTCGTTGCCAGTGTGATCAATCTACCAACCATGATATTTGATGAGATAGATACAGGAGTATCTGGTGAGGTATCGATCAAGATGGGTAATATCATGAGAGAGATGGCCCAAGGAAAGCAAGTAGTAAGTATCACCCACTCTGCGCAGATAGCATCTAGAGCTGATGATCACTTATTCATATACAAACAAGTTGTAGATAAGAAAACAAAGACTCAAATAAGGTCGCTGACCGATGAAGAAAGAGTACTGGAAATAGCTAAAATACTGAGTGGAGATCCTCCAAGTCAGTCAGCTATAACCAATGCTCAGGAATTAATAAAAATGTAAATTAAATATTATGGCATACGGACTTTTAAAAGGTAAAAGAGGAATTATTTTTGGTGCATTAGATGAGCAGTCGATCGCTTGGAAAGTTGCAGAACGAGCTGTAGAAGAAGGAGCAGAAATCGTACTTACGAATGCACCTGTGGCCCTAAGAATGGGAGGCATCCAAAAATTAGCTGACAAACTAAACTGTCAAGTAATAGCGGCTGACGCGACCAATCTTGAAGATCTAGAAAATCTATTGACTAAGTCTGTAGAGATACTTGGAGGCCCTATGGACTTCATTCTACACTCAATAGGTATGTCTATCAATGTGAGAAAAAAGAAACACTATACAGATACCAATTACGATTGGATGCAGAAGACGTTTGACATTAGCTCAATTTCTTTTCATAAGTTGATGCAGACAGCTATGAAGCTTGACGCTGTATCAGAGTGGGGATCTATCGTAGCACTGACATACATCGCTGCACAGAGAATATTCCCTGACTATGGTGAGATGGCTGAGTCTAAGTCTTTGCTAGAGAGTTTTGCAAGAAGCTTTGGATATCACTACGGTGAGCAAAAAAATGTAAGAGTAAATACAATCTCTCAATCTCCTACATGGACTACCGCAGGTAGTGGCGTTAAGGGTTTTAAAGAGTTTTTTGGATATGCTGAGAACATGTCACCACTTGGTAATGCAAGCGCTGATGCTTGTGCCGACTACACAGTAATGATGTTCTCTGACATGACTAGAATGGTCACGATGCAGAATCTCTATCACGATGGAGGATTCAGTACTATGGG
>CALDEO010000198.1 GCA_937942465.1 uncultured Saprospiraceae bacterium | reverse complement strand
AGTTATCGACTAGGGCAAGAGGAGAAACTAAGGACTCGCGATCTAGGAGTGATGACTTACCTTGCTAAAGTTTTTGATTACACGGCTATATATTTCGTAACATGGGCTTATTACTTGAAATTTGCGATAAGCGGAGAAGCTATAAAAGGTAAGTATCTAACAAGGTTTAGATGGTTGGCATTAAAGGGCTTAATAGCATAAACTAGACCATCCAATGGGAGTAATCAGAAGCCAATCACTAAAGTTTTCATCAGTCAACCTTGTAGGCACTATCATAGGTGGCTTCAGTATGTTGTACATCTACTCGTTGGATGACAAACTTTATGGCTTTGCTCAAATGCTAGTCAGTATGGCTTATCTGATCATCCCTTTCGCAAGTTTTGGTATCTCAAGTGTAGCAATAAGGTTTTATCGTGAATTCAAAAATCAATCAGATAACAATGGCTTTTTTAGCTTGCTACTGAGTATTACCCTTTTGACTAATGTGTTTTTTCTTATTCTGTACTTTCTATTTAAACATAGTTTTTATCAGTTTGTCGAATATCTAGAGATGGACTCTCAAAAGCTTCAGGACAATGAGATGATCATTATGTTTTTGGTTGTACTTATCAACCTATGTAGCCTTATCACTGCCTATACATCTAATTATCGAAAGATCGTGGTCCCTACATTAGTACAGCAGTTTGGGTATAAGATATACTTGCCAATCATATTCTTATTAGCTTACTATGGAGTAGTTAACATACAGATATTTTCATTTCTGATACCGATTTTTTATTCGGCCACACTAGTTATTTTGTTGCTGTACCTACGCAAGGTAGGTGGCTTTAATCTATCATGGAATCCTGCCTATTATAAGACTAAAATGAAAAGTATCAAAAGTTACTTTTTGTTTAGTAGCCTTACGAGTCTGGGGAGCAGTCTTACGTTCAGGTTAGATTCTGTTATGATTCCATTGTTACTGGGCTATGCCCCCAACGGACTGTACAATAAGATTTACTTTATGTCCAATGTGATAGGTATTCCTACCAATAGTATCAACCAGATAGCCAACCCTATAATCTCAGAATCTATAAAAGACAATAAATTGGATGAGGTTGAGTCCATCTATAAAAAGTCATCAACCAATCTTTTTCTGTTAGGTAGTTACGTATACTTAGGTATGCTGTTTTGTCTACCTTCCGTTTTCGAACTATCCATTAACCCGATCGCATTTGAGGGTGGGGCAATGTTGTTTGCAGTATTGGGAGCCGGCAAGCTTATAGACATGCTTACAAGCGTTAATAGCGCCATCATTAGTTATTCCAAGTACTACAGATGGAATCTAGGATTTATTCTTTTTCTGGGATTGTCCAACTTGTTTTTAAATTACTTTCTGATCAACGAGTACCAAGTTTTAGGAGCTGCAATGGCTACTGTGATAGCGCTAGTGTTATTTAATATCCTAAAACTGATTTTTATATATTGGAAATTTAAAATGCACCCTTTTTCGTTTGCTACAATTAAAATTATAGTCTTGTTTACATTGATCTTCGCCATTATGAAAGGGGTCGATTTTCAGTCCAATCCATTTTTAGAAATTATAGTAAATGGATTGATAATTTCAATATTTGCAATACCTATTGCGTATTATTGGAGAATATCTGATGATGCCAATGTATTATTAGATGAAGCATTAGTACGTTTTAAAATTAAGAAATGATAGACTTTTGTATTTGACTGCAGTCAAATGTTGAACGTTTTACTAAACATAAACACCACCACATGAGCAACCAAGAAATATTACAAACCAATAATGACGGTATCGTCACGCTTACAATAAATAGACCCAATGCATTGAATGCATTGAATAAAGAGGTATTCAATCAATTAGAGGCATTCTTTCAAGAAGGCTATAAGTCTGTAGATGGATTAAAGGGAGTTATCATCACAGGTGCTGGAGATAAGGCATTTGTGGCAGGAGCTGATATCAAGGAGTTCGTAGAAATAAGAGAAGCGGTAGATCCACCTAATTCTTCTAAGAGAGGACAAGATGTGTTTTTCTTAATAGAAAACTTTCACAAACCAGTGATTGCATTGGTCAATGGATTTGCACTAGGTGGGGGATGTGAATTAGCCATGGCTTGTCATATGCGTATTGCTACACCGAATGCTAAGTTTGGTCAGCCAGAAGTTAATCTGGGATTGATACCAGGGTACGGTGGTACTCAGAGGTTGCCACAACTGATAGGAAAAGCAAAAGCAATAGAACTCTTATTAACAGGAGATATGATCGATGCAAATGAAGCAGCAAGGTTAGGATTAGTTAACTATGTCTTGGATAAAGAAGAAGCATTAGCAAAGTGTACTAAAGTTATCTCTAAGATATCTTCAAAAGGACCGATCGCTGTAGCTAAATGTATAGAAATGGTCAATATCCATTACCATGAGCCTAGCAAAGGGTACATAGCAGAACATGAATTGTTCGAGGCGTTACTAGAATCTAAAGAATGTGAAGAAGGTGTAGATGCCTTTATAGAAAAGAGAAAGCCAAACTTTTAAGTCCAGCTTTCCATATAGTATAGCTAGTTGACTCGGCCATTGGTCGAGTCAATATTTAATTTTTTATAGTAGAGTAGTGTTATTACCCTCCACAAACGATACGCATCTGTACCATCTGAGTTGCCCATAAGTCTTTTTGACTAGCGGCTTCGTCGTCATCACAGAAATCTGTGATCTCGAGGATTGTCTCATTAGTAACGTCAGATTTGTACATTCTGAATTCTAAATATTCACCATCCTCACCATCTTCCCACTCGAAGCGGACTCTCTCTTCATCTATGTCATCTACCAACTCGGCAACCTCCTCAGAGCCTTCCCAGTCAAATGTATAAACGTCATCTTGTATGTCAACGCCATCACAAAACCATCTTACCAGACAATCTGGTGCTGTTAGAAACCGATAAAGGATAGCTGGTGACGCTTTGAAAATAAATTCTAAATCAAATGAAACTCTTTGCATTAAGCTTTTGTATTAAATGTAAATTGCTGAAACCTAAACATCTTATACATTTAGTATCTCGAACGCTGCAAATAAAACTAAAAAAATCATTTTTCAAAAAAAAAGAACTTTTTTTATGAAAATTTTATTTCAAAAGGGTAAGAATACTAAACAAGTTAAAGGATAAAATTTAGCTTGTGTATTGGTTTAATAATCACTACTTTTGCATTCCTTTATAAAATACGCTTTAAAGTTAACTTAATACAATTCTATGAGACAGCTGAAGATTACCAAATCCATAACGAATAGAGAAAGTCAATCTTTAGAAAAATATCTCCAAGAAATTGGTAAAGTTGATTTGCTCACACCTGAGGAGGAAGTAGACTTAGCACAGCGTATTAAGCAAGGTGATCAAGAAGCTCTTGAAAGATTAACTAAGGCCAATTTAAGATTCGTAGTATCTGTTGCCAAGCAATACCAAAATCAAGGATTGTCACTAAGTGATTTAATCAACGAAGGTAACCTTGGTTTGATCAAAGCAGCTCAACGTTTTGATGAAACAAGAGGATTTAAGTTTATCTCTTATGCCGTATGGTGGATTAGACAGTCTATCCTCCAAGCATTAGCTGAACAATCAAGAATAGTAAGACTACCTTTAAATAAGGTCGGATCACTTAACAAGATCAATAGAGCATTTTCAGAACTAGAGCAAGAATTTGAAAGAGAGCCATCTCCAGAAGAATTAGCTGAGTTATTGGAGATCACTACTGAGGAAGTAGAAACTACATTAGGAGTAGCTGCTCGTCACGTATCTATGGATGCACCATTCGTTGATGGAGAAGATAACTCTTTATTGGATGTATTGGAGAATGGTAATACGCCTACTACTGATTCTGCATTGGAGTACAGAGAGTCATTACGTAAGGAAATAGAAAGATCGCTTGGTACACTTACTGAGAGACAATGTGATGTTATCAAACTATACTTCGGTATCAGTGTGGAGCACCCAATGTCACTTGAGGATATCGGTGAGAAATTTGGTCTTACTAGAGAGAGAGTACGTCAGATCAAGGATAAAGCGATCAATAAATTAAGATCTGCATCTAGATCTAAGTTGTTGAAGCACTACCTAGGTAAGTAGAGTCTTTCGCTCATTCAAGCTATTCATATAATTAGTCGGCATTATTCTGGCTTTTGGCAAGGATTGTGTATTGTTATATACGATCCTCATAACTAAATATATAAGGCCATTAGCAATTTAAGAAAATACGAAGTCTGGCAGCCATTACTTTTGTCACTCATGCTTGTTATAGGTATGGTGCTAGGGTATAAGCTCAATGAGTCAGGAGCTAACTATAGCCTTATCGAAAAAATTACTTCTGATGAGGGTTTGTCTGAGTACGGTAGAGTAGAAGAGGTTATTCGATTTATAGAACATAAGTATGCTTATGATCTTGATACCGATCAACTTACAGATGATGCTCTTACAGCGGTTGTCAATAATTTAGACCCTTTTTCCAATTATATAGCACCATCAGAGTTGCAAGCGGTCAACAATCGCACATCGGGTGTATACCACGGTATCGGTATTGAGACGATAGAGAAGGATAGTAGCTTTTTTATAGCTAAGCTTTATAAAGGTAGTCCTGCCAAAAATGCGGGTTTGCATCAGTTTGATGAGATCATCACGATCAACGATATTAATCTTAGAGACAGCAGCCTCAATATCTCTCAAATCAAGAATGTACTTGGTGATTACGATAGCCTTGACTTCGTAGTACAACGAGATGATCAACGTATCGATATTGTTATCAGAGAGGGGGATATACCATTGAGTCCCGTCTCTATATCAACACAACTATCAGACGATACATATTACCTCAAAATAGATGCTTTCTCCGAAGGAGTATATAGAACATTTATGGATTCTATAGAAAATCTAGGTATTAATAAAGAAGATCATAAACTGATTATTGATGTTCGTGGCAACAGAGGAGGTCTTTTACCAGATGTAGCCAATATTTTATCCCAACTTATTACAGAGGAGAATATCACATTGGTTACAACCAAAGGAGAACACCAAAAAGAAGAAAAATACAGCTCAACAGGGAAAGCATTTTTTCAATTAGGCGATATTGCAGTATTGATAGATGAGGGCTCAGCCTCTGCATCTGAGATACTTGCTGGTGCTATACAAGACCTCGATCGCGGTATCGTAGTGGGTATGCAGAGCTACGGTAAAGGACTAGTCCAAGAGCAATATCTATTGAGTAATAACGGTGCATTGAGATTGACAGTTGCAGAGTATTTCCTGCCATCAGGTAGGTGTATACAACGCGAAAGAGTTAAAAAAGAATCAACAGACACCACGATCGTTGAAGAGTTTAAAACCTTGAGACTAGGGAGGCCGCTCAATGGCAGCATCGGTATTGAACCAGATATTAAGGTTGAGTTAGGATATGCTTTGACAAGTCAAGAGAGGTTAGCCGTACAGCAGTGGGCATATGATTTTGCTTACGCGAATAAAAATAAAACTACCGATTTCTGGTTGGGACTCATCAATGATCCAACTGCAGTGAAAGACGCTTTTAACAACATGTCTAAAATTACAGTGGATGAGAGTCCATCCAATCAAAAGTTGTTGCTACTAGATGCGCTTAACTATTATGAGGTGTTCGCTGATAAAGACTTAAAAGCGGCTTATCTATCTATCGACCCAGTAGTCA
>CALDEO010000197.1 GCA_937942465.1 uncultured Saprospiraceae bacterium | reverse complement strand
AGCATCGCTATCGATAAAAATAAGAATGTATGGACTTGGGGCTGGAACAACTATGGGCAACTAGCATCGCAGCAACCCCTTAACTACAGCTACCCTCAACTTGTGGAGGGAGTATCTGACGCAGTAGCTGTAGAGGGAGGTCACTGGCACACGGTAGCCCTCCTAGAGAATGGCACCGTCATGACCTGGGGACATAACTTCTATGGGGAGCTAGGTAATGGTACCCGAGAGCACTCCGAAAAACCTGTAATCGTGCAGAATCTCAGCGACATTGTGAAAATTGCCTCTGTGGGCTACTTCACATTAGCACTTGACAAATACGGAGATGTATGGTCATGGGGAGATAACAACTATGGGCAACTCGGGGATGGGACTAAAGTAATGAGAAATACCCCCGTGAAGGTCAAGCGGCTAAGCAATGTCACTGATATTGCCACTGGCTGGCATCATGCCATCGCACTCACTAGCGACGGCGCTATATGGACCTGGGGAGATAATCCATACGGGCAACTAGGTACTGGCAATGTCGAAGATGTACACTTACCTACCCGATTGGAAAATATTCCGAAAGGAAAAAAAGTAGCATCTGGTAGCTGGCATACTATGATGATCGATGAGGGTGATACTGTATGGTGTTGGGGTCGTAATGAGAATGGTATGCTCGGCAATAATACAGAGATCAATAGCTATATTCCCGTAAAATTAGAACTACATAATGTCAAAGATATAGGTGCAGGATGTTTTCAATCGATGGCTATAGACCGAGACGATAATATCTGGGTGTGGGGTGAAAACTGGAATGGTCAACTCGGTATTGCCAACTATGATCGTCAATTGGCTCCAGCCAAATCTTTAATAAATTTCAAGAATGGATTTGATGTATCTACAGAGCACATTAGCAATGTACATGGTGATGCTAGGGCCGCACTTGGTATTAATTTTTTGACCTTCGAGGGATTAAAAGCAAATACTCCCTTTCGGTGGAGGCAGTTTGTCAATCACAACAAAAAATTTCTGTTAAGCTTTCTATTAAACCTCCTATTGATCGGTATCATTATAAGAAGTAGGAGTATCTCCGCAGTATAATCTAACTAATAACGACTACATCATATTATTCGTTATATTGTAGAAATAGAGATCCACACTATGAAATACATATATCAACTTAGCCTCGTTTTATCGTTATGCATCTTGATTGGTTGCAATAAAGACAACCCTGCACTAGAATTTAAAAACACCAAGGTCATAGAAATAGGTGATTACTCATTGGATTTTCCAGAGCAATTTGAGTTAGTTGAGATTCAAGGTGTTGACTCATACGTAGGCACTATCAATGGGTCTGGCTTGGAGATAAAATTTGATTTTGGTTTTTATTCTGTTCCTTACGAAGACTTAGATGCATCCATATATGATGTCACAATGCAAACATTCGAATCGGTAGAGCGACAAATAGTTGCTGCCAAAGACCCCAGCATCCACTTCACTGCGATGTATATTACCAACATTGACGACCCATCTCCTATTGGTAGCCCTATCTCTTTGCATATGAAAATTGACAATATTACTACCAACGAGCAAGATGTGATCCTAGAGATATTCGGAACTGCTAGGTTGACGGATTAGAACAGCGCATTTTATGCAGACATTAAAATATTTTTGAATAAAGGTTCCAAACTCGCAGCAATAAAAGATACCCAGCATATATATCAATGTATACAATCAAATAGCTAGCTAGACTTTCTACTAATTATTAAAAGAAAAAAATGAGACTTTACATTGTTACCCTCCTATGCACCTTTACGATTATATCCTGTCATGATGACAACATTCAGGAAGTGATCACTGAAGAAACGAGTGACCCTATAAACAGTGCAAGCGCATTTATAACTGGCACTACGAATACTATTGACGGGTCGCTTCTCGCGAATGTCCAAGTAGAGGTCTATCAAGATGAAGAACTGAGAGGATCTACACAGAGTGATCTAAATGGTATATATTCTACTGCGACTATAGCATTAGACCCAGAAAAAAAAGTTACGATTAGCTATTTCAAGGAAGAATTTGATACCAAATTTAGACGATTTGAGTTGATCGAAGGTCAAGAGATCGAAAAGAACGTATCTCTAGGAAGGTCTATGGAAGTAGATAGTTTAATTATCGATCCATCCGACTTAAATAGTAGCTTAGATACAAATAATATTATTCTATCTGGCTATGCAATACTCGCAAATGGCATACCCGTAGAAGGAGTTTTATGCAGAGCTATATGGGATTACACCATTACTGGAGGGCACCACTTCACCATTACAGGATCAAGTCAAGATTACACGGATAGTGATGGATATTATGAAGTTAGTGTTCCTAAAAATGAAGGCATTCGGTTTAATGCTTTCCATACTCGATATCCTGAAGTATCATCAAATAGGTGTACGGTTAACTTCACGCCAGATTTTGAAATAGCTCCCGATCCATTATCCCAATCTCAATCAATGATATACTATGATGGTTTTCAAGCTGATACTGAGATCGTACTTCGAGAGAATGTTGTATTTGAAACTTTAAAAATCGCTATATCTGGCAAGGTATTATCCTGTGATGGAGCACCATTACAAAGTGGAAGCATCAGACTTACTGTAAATCAAATACTATCAAATTTTATTGTAGGAACAACTATTGATGAGTATGACTTTGGACCCAATGGTGAGTTTGAAATCAACTTAGAAACATGTGACTTTGAAGGTGATAATGACTTACATGTATATGTGTATATAGAAAATGAAGATGGTCTCAGCTCTGGCGAAAAAGAATTCGATTTCTCAGAGAATGCTGACATCGGAGATGTACAACTTTGCTACGACTTAACTATATATCCTGCCGAACTGGATTTGACTTACAACAATACGAATGTTGTATTCGAAGGAGGCAGTGATTGGGTCCCTAGTGGTTTCAACACATTGAAAACTGGCTTTACTTTGGCAGAAGGAGATCATAGGACTAGTTGTTATTGGGCTGCCGAAAACATTGAACTAGGACAGAATCCACTTTTATGGTTTAAATTAAGAAAAGGTATTGCTAATGGGAATATTACAGAAACATATGAGACGACAATAGATGAAGATGAGCCACAAGATTTAATTATGAATATCACTGAGATCGATGGCAACTGGAAAGAAGGAACAATAACAGGAACCGTAAATTCAATCTATGGCATCATTCCAGTAAACGCATCGTTCAGAATTTGGGATAAATAGCAAGACTATTGAAAGAGATAACGGCAATTTTAATCAACGAGTGCAAGAGGGGTGACAGAGATGCGCAGAAGCAACTCTATTACCTATCCAAAGACGATATGAAATATGTAGCACTCAGATATTGCCCACTTATAGAAGATGCTCAAGATACTGTCCAAAATGCCTATTTGAAAATATTTAAATCTATACAGTCTTTTGATCCTGACAAAGGAAAGTTCAATACATGGGCTACCAGAATATTGATTAACGAAGCTCTCATGATCATAAGAAAAAGGAATCGGCACCTGATACAATCTATCGATCAGGTAGCTCAAGAAGCTATAGGTGTAACCACAATAAACCTTGATACAATGACTCTCGAAGAAGTACGTAATATATTATCGAAGCTTCCCGAAGACCAAAGGGTCGTTGTCAATATGTACTATTTTGAACAATATAGTTATAAAGAGATGGCTGATATGCTTGGCCTAAAAGAATCAAGTATCCGATCAAAAGTCAGCAGGGCTCGAACTGAATTAAAATCTATTTGGCAAAAATTAAATTCTGTGCATTATGAATTTAAATAAGAATAATCCATCACAGTCATCCGATTACTGGGATGATGACCAGATGTGGACGGATATATCATCACATCTAGACCAAGATCGTAAGAAGCGACTATGGATTTGGATATTAGCACTACTCTCGGTTGTAAGTCTAACAATAGCACTGTTGATGCACGTACAAGATAATGGAAACGAAATACTCATAGCTAATCA
>CALDEO010000196.1 GCA_937942465.1 uncultured Saprospiraceae bacterium | reverse complement strand
AGTATGCTATTTGCGAAAACTATACTTAATTACACAAGTCATTGATATATCCCATAGCTGGCTTAAACCCATATCTCGCTGCTAACTTCATATCCTTCCAAGTTTCAGTGCTATATCAATTTTGTGACATGCAGTGTACTGATGATTGAAGCTGGATCGTCATGTCATTTATCAGCATCCGTTTTTATTTTGCAATTTGGAAATGTTGTAACAAATCCGTACCACCTTAAAAATATTTGATTTGGCTTATCAATATCAATTTTCTCTTTTTTAGAAGAGTACAGGTTTCCTGCAGTTATATATTTTCCATTAGCGAAGAAGAGTTTATCTCCACTAAATGAGGCATCATCTATTTCTTGAAGGAATATTGCAGAAGGAGTATAAGTTGACGGAGAAACGTAGATTAATAAATTTTTACCATTCAACTTATCAAATAGATAATTGCCGTTTTCTTTAATCATTTTAAAAGAATAAAATTTGGCAGTTTTACCTTCCCAAATACCTAAACCCATTTCCATTTCAGGTAATCTGCTATCAATAGTTATTGGTAGTGAATCTTTAAAACCAGGTGGCAAAAATCCTTTGCCATTAGTATTCGCCTTCCAGTTTGCGAATTTTGCAAATAACTTTTGTATGAAATTCATTTTTTCTTTACCGTATAAGCAATCTGGATATTGCTCAATAACTTCTTTAAGGGTTAATATCTGATGGGAGTGTAGAATTTCAAGTTGATGCCCTTTAAGTTTTCCTGTGATACATTCTCCTGTGATGTGGTCCCAATATGATTCTGTTTCTTTATCAGCCATAAGTAACATTCCGTTATATGCTCCTGCAATATAGAAATGAAGCATTCTATTATTTACAACTGGGTTCATTATCATGCCAGAGTTACAAATAACACAAAAGGTTACCATGTACGGCGACTCATTAACATATCCTTGGGCAATATGATGAAATGCCATCCTATGCTTTGAAAACGCCAACTGATTAGAATCTATTTCAAAGACAATTAATTCGGAATCTTCTTTCAAAGCTCCACTCTTATGTATTTCTTTTATTTTAATGTATTCATTTGCATAGAGAGGCTTAAAGACCGAACCAAGTTGCTTGTTTTTTAATCTTTCCATTTGCATTGTTTTTTCTATTTTAATGGATGGTGATTAGTTTATACAGATACTAGTCTAGGTAGGCTATACATCACGTTGTTGGTGAAGGCTTCCAGCCTGATACACAGGTGATACAAGGGCTCCCGCCCTGAATGCAAACAATCCGATACCGCAATCAGGACAGAGTCTTGATATTACATTCGCCTTATAGGAGAGCTTTTCGCAAACAACTATACGTTAAAAACAATCATACCTAATTACACAAGTCATTGATATAACCCATAGCTGGCTTATAACCATATCTCGCTGCTAACTTCATATCTTTACAGGCTCCAGTGCTATTCTCAACTTGTGAGTAGGCATTAGCTCTATTATAATATGCCTCTGCAAACTTCTCATTAAGATCTATTGCTTGATCAAAATCATTAATCGCTTGCTTATAATTTTTAGTCTGCAATTTGGCGATACCTCTATTTACATAATTGCCTGGTTCGCTTGGCTGCACTTTTATTAGATTAGTGTAGTCAATGATCGCTTCATCATATTTCTTCAATTTAAAACTACAGATTGCTTTATTCTGGATAGACGGCTTATGCGTTGGCTTCAATTCTACAGCCATTGCAAAGTCGGTATTGGCACCCGATACATCTTCTGAGATCAACTTGGCATATCCTCTATAATAGTATAACTCACCATCCGATGGTTTCTTTTTGATACTCATTGTAAAATCACTTACGGCATCTTCGTATCGTTCCATTTTGAGATATGCTTTACCTCTACTTTTATAGGCATTAACTTTCTTTGGCTTATCGTTGATACAGTACGAAAAATCTTGTACAGCACCTTCATAGTTCTTTTGCTTATTATAACAGATCGCTCTATTGTAGTACGCATTATAGCTAGCACCACCTTTATTGATCGTCGTCGTAAAATCCTTAATCGCAATGTCATAATTTTTTAACTTCATCTGAGATGTACCCCTATTTAGGTATGCCTTGCTGAGTTCAGGGTCTTGTTTTATAGCTTTAGTAAAACTGATAACCGCTGGCTCATATGCCTTCTTTTGTAGCAATGCATATCCTTTATAGAGATGTGCTTTCGCAAATGTAGGATCGATTTTTATTGCAGAATTAAAATCTTTTATGGCATTTTCGTAGTTCTTAAGATTGAGGTTTACATTACCACGATTGTAGTATGCCTTCATGTAGTCTGGTTTCACACGGATAGCATTCGTATATTGTAAGAGTGCATCTTGATAGTCTTTGGACTTAAACGATACAATGGCAGCATTGAAGAATTCATAAGCCTCATTATTAGCTTGCGCAAATGAAGTGGTGCTTTGAAAAATACAAAACGCTAGAGAGAGAAAAATTAGTTTTTTCATAATACGAGACTTTTTATCCTAAATAAATATGACAGAAAAACGTCTTTCAACTATTTATAAGTATGAATGTTAGCTATAATTGCGAAAGAAACCGAAATAACTGTTTTACAAACAACGAATATAGTGTCAAAAAATAAGCCACAAAATAATATTATCGATGATGACCCTACCGCATCGGATCGAAAAAAAGATCATATCAATCTTGCTTTCGAGTCCCATGTAGCTGAGAGTCTCGTAGATTCACGATTTTATTACGAACCAGTATTAGCAGGTCACCCGACGGCGGATTTTGATATATCTAATACTTTTGCTGGATATCATATGCGTACGCCGATATGGGTATCAAGTATGACTGGAGGTACGGCACTTGCCAAGATCATCAACAAAAATTTGGCGAAAGCCTGCGGAGAATACGGAATGGGAATGGGTCTAGGATCTTGTAGATCACTACTCAAAAGCAATGAATACCTTAATGACTTCGCTGTCAAAAAACACATGCCCGACCAGCCGTTATACGCTAATCTTGGTATTGCTCAAGTAGAACAACTCATAGATAACAACGAGCTACATCTCATCACAGAGCTACTGGTCAAACTTGAGGCAGATGGACTCATGATACACATCAACCCACTACAAGAGTGGCTACAACCTGAAGGGGACTTCATTAAATACCCTCCTGTTGAGACTATTACGAAAGTCCTAGAAAAACTGGATATATCCATAATAGTAAAGGAAGTAGGACAAGGTATGGGACCACAATCTCTTAAAGCATTGATGCAACTCCCTATAGACGCCATAGAGTTTGCAGCACATGGTGGGACCAACTTTGCACAGCTCGAGTTGCTCAGATCTAGCGATAGACAACAGCAACTATATGGCTCAGTAGCTATGCTCGGACATAGTGCAGCAGACATGACGCAGTTATATAACAGTGTGGCTGCAGATCTAGGCGACAATATACAATGCGATCAAGTGATTGTATCTGGAGGAGTCAAGAATTTTCTAGACGGATACTATCATACCAATAATATCAATGCTAATGCGATCTTCGGTCAAGCATCACCATTCTTGAAGCATGCCCGTGGTGACTATGAATCACTGAGACAATACGTACAATCACAAATCAAAGGACTTCAATTAGCTCATGCTATGCTGACGATCAGAAGATAAGGAATATGAGCGATATGAATACCAATAAGACTATAACTGGATTTTCTAAGCTTTCTAAAAGACGGAAAATCAAGTGGATCGTTGAGAATTTTTTCAAAGATCCTGAAAATGTAATGAAGGAGCTGGTCAGCTACTGGCATAATGACGATAAGCAACAAGAGATACTTGACGGGTTCAGTGAGAATACGATCAGTAACTTTTATATGCCATTCGGTGTGGCACCCAACTTTATCATTGACGGAGAGGCGATGGTCATACCGATGGTGATAGAGGAAAGCTCTGTAGTAGCCGCAGCATCTAGTGCAGCCAAGTTCTGGATGGGTAGAGGTGGATTCAAAACAGAAATAATAGGTACCGAAAAGATAGGCCAAGTATTTTTTAAGTGGAGCGGAGATATCGTCGAACTCGAAAAACAATTTGACGAAATCAAAAAAGTACTAAGAAGAGATACTGCTGCGATCACCAAGAATATGGAAGCACGTGGTGGTGGCATATTAAAAATAGACCTCATCAACCTCACCGATAAAGAAGATAACTTATATCAGATCAGGTCGACATTTGAGACTTGCGACTCTATGGGAGCCAACTTTATCAACTCCGTCCTAGAACAATTTGCGGTAACACTAAAAGAATATACAGCCGACTGGGAACATGACCAAGCGGAGATCGTAATGTCTATCTTATCCAACTATACACCCAACTGTATTGTGAGGGCTCGGGTAGAATGTCCAATAGCCGATTTAGGAAACTTCGGAGCATCAAAGCTTAGCGCTAATGAATTTGCTGAGAAATTTGCGACAGCAATAAAAATAGCTGAGATAGACCCTTATCGGGCTACAACTCATAACAAAGGGATCTTCAACGGGATCGATGCGATCGTACTCGCTACTGGCAATGACTTCCGAGCGATAGAGGCTTGTGGTCATGCATATGCAAGCCGTAGTGGTCAATATAGTAGCCTGTCTCATTGTAGCATCACAGATGGTATATTTAAGTTTTGGCTTGATATCCCACTTGCAGTAGGTACTGTAGGAGGACTGACTAAGTTGCACCCAATAGCCAAGAGATCACTAGAGTTGCTAGGTAGCCCATCAGCACAAAAGCTTATGTCTATTATTGCTGTTACCGGACTAGCACAAAACTTTGCTGCCGTAAAATCGCTTGTAACAACGGGAATCCAACAAGGACATATGAAAATGCACTTGCAGAATATACTTGCGACGCTTGACGCGAATACAGATGAAAAAACGAATGCACTGACCTACTTTGCTGATAAAGTTGTGAGCTTTAATGCTGTCAGAGATTTTATATCAAAGAGCAGAAAATAATAAAGTTCAAAACATTTAACACATTGAAATAAAACATATTAGTACATTTTTAATGTATATTATAAATAAACTTTTAGTTTTGTGGCTAGAAAAACTGAATGGCAACTATAAATCATCATTACGGCCGAGGAAAACTGTTACTCACTAGTGAGTATGCAGTATTGGACGGAGCGAAAGCTCTAGCCATACCTACGCGGTTTGGCCAACGTATGACGGTTAAGAAAAATCGTGGTTCAGATTTAATATGGGAGTCGCTCGACTCCAATGGCGAAAGCTGGTTTAGATCAACGATTTCATTATTTGATTTTTCTCCTATTAAGACTACTGACGAAGAAATATCTAAGCGTCTTAAAAAGGTATTGAAGAATGCAGTTCGTTTAAATTCTGAATTTTTATCTAAGTGGAATGGCTTTAAAGTAGAGACTCAGTTGGAGTTTCCGCTAGATTGGGGCTTAGGTTCTAGTTCAACACTGATACATCTAGTAGCAGCTTGGGCAGATGTCAATCCACTGATGTTAGCATTCAGGTGCAGTAATGGATCTGGCTATGATGTAGCTTGTGCAGGTGCAGAAAAAGCACTTATCTACCAGATTGCTAATGACTCCGTAAGTTATACGCAGATAGACTGGACTCCAAAATATAGTAACAATCTATATTTTGTACATCTCGGTCAGAAGCAGAAAAGCGATGAAGCAATCATATACTACAGTAAAAAAGTAAAAGCTAAGAAGACCCTAGCCAAAGCACTTACTGAGATCACTGATAAGATCATCAATGCAACGAGTCTCAAGCAGTTTGACGAACTCATAACAATGCATGAAGAGACACTGGCTAAAGCACTCAATTACGAGACTGTTAAAGACAAACTTTTCTCTGATTACTGGGGATCGATGAAGTCTCTAGGAGCATGGGGAGGTGACTTCATATTAGCATCATCAACTAAGTCAGAGCAAGAAACTCGCAGCTACTTTGAAGGTAAAGGGTACACTACAATACTCCCTTACTCAGAGATGATCGTAGGAGTAGAGGAGCCAGTACTAGTAGAGGCATAAGCTCTTTTTGGTAGGAAATCTACCACATTTCAAATCACACAATTTCATTTCACTTTGTTCCTTTAAGGCCTCGAGTCTGATAGATAGTCTTTATATTTCTAGAATATCGATGATATATATTATCTTCAATGATAATATTTAAAATCATACTTTGTCAAAGAAGAAAATTAAAAATAAGGTCCCTATTGCACCGTCAATACCACCTACGGTAGAGGCTCCGTCTTTCTATAATAAGGCTGGATTTTGGAAGATTATTCTACCAATATTCGCAGTGCTTTTATATGCTAATACAACTGATCACGACTATACACAAGATGATGCGATCGTCATCTACGACAATATGTATACACAGCAAGGTGTAGATGGTATAAAAGGACTCTTGACAAAAGATACATTCTTTGGTTTTTTCAAAAAAGAAGGAAAAGCCAATCTAGTCTCTGGTGGTCGCTATAGACCATTGACCCCTGTGATGTTTGCAGTTGAGTGGGAGTTATTCGGTAATAAACCAATGGCTGGACACTTTATCAATATTCTACTATTCGGCCTACTAGCATTCATATTGTTTATGGTATTGGATCGATTGCTCAATCCTCAAAAAACAAGTCAGTCATTGCGAATGATTGCGATTATAGCTACGTTGATATTCATAAGTCACCCGATACATACCGAGGCTGTTGCCAATATCAAAGGTAGAGACGAAATCATGACCTTGCTACTCTCACTAGCTGCATTATATGCTTGCATAAAGTGGATTTCAAAATCCAATATACTTTATCTAATCTATGGAGGAGT
>CALDEO010000195.1 GCA_937942465.1 uncultured Saprospiraceae bacterium | reverse complement strand
GATCGCTTACCTTATCCCATGATGATTGAATACTTTCGTCCATTATACTTATTTCGTTTAGTTGTAAGTAGGACGGAGCTATTTATACAATTGTTCGGTTTGGGGGGATTGTTCTTGTTTACATAAGTGATTATGGACAGTGTTTTTTACCTATTGAGCCTTTGTACGACTTGATTAAGGATCACTGATGCGTGGTGTCTCGTGTTTTCGATAAAGTACTTACTAGTATACAGTCCTCCGTTGACAACACCAGCTAGGTATACGTTGTGTAGGTTGGACTCTAATGTGTCCTCGTCATGAGTGGGTGTCTTATATTCATCTTGATCGATAAGTACACCTAGAGATGTGATAAAGGCATAGTCCGGAGTATAGCCGGTCATCGCTAGTACGTAGTCATTATCGAGTTCGAGGATTTTATCCTCTGATTTTATAACAACCTTCTTATTGGATATTTCGGTTACTTCGCTATTGAAGTACGCTTTGATAGATCCTTCCTTTATGCGGTTTTCTATATTTGGGAGTATCCAATATTTTACTTTTTGATAGAGTTGTTCGCCGCGTACGATCATAGTGACATCGGCTCCTTTTTGCCAAGTCTCTAGTGCAACATCACAGGCAGAGTTAGCTCCTCCAATTACGACTATTTTTCTACCTATATATGGATGTGCCTCATCGTAGTAGTGTTTGACTTTCGTCAAATCCTCTCCAGGAATATTCAATAACTTAGGAGTACTATAAAATCCTGATGCAACGACTACTGCAGTTGTATTATAGGAGCAGTCATCTTTGGTTGCGACCGAATATATACCATTGTCCGAGGTCATGCCGACTACATCTTGATCAAATTTGATATTGAGTTTGTAAGTAGATGCAAGTCTCCTGTAGTATTCTAAAGCCTCTTTACGGGTAGGTTTATCGCTATGTGATATAAAAGGGATTTCTCCAATCTCCAATTTGACGGAAGTCGAGAAGAACGTCATGTTGGTAGGGAAGTGGTATAGTGAGTTAACTAATAGCCCCTTTTCTAAAATGATATAATTGATTCCCGCCTTATGAGCTTCGATACCACAGTTGATACCAGTAGGGCCAGCACCTATTATCACTAAGTCATATGGTTGTGTATCGCTCACGTGTTATATTCTTTTTTTAATTGTAATTATTAGCGCTAAGCTAATGGTATTCCATAGTACCTCACTATTTACTAGTGATCGTATAAAAAACAAACCCCGATACAACATGGTAGCTTGTATCGGGGCTATTATATTTTTCAAAGTTGATGGCTTTATCTAACTAAAGTCACATCACCTTTTATTTCAAATACTTCATTAGACGTTGTATATCTAGCATAGAACAAGTATACTTCTGTCGGTGCAGGATCGTCATTGTGATTACCATTCCATCTTCTATCTAGATCTGTAGTTGTGAATACTTCGTTACCCCATCTGTTGTAGATAACAAGCTCATAATCACTGATCAATGACTCATCACATTTGTTGTATGGTCCAAACGTACTGTTCAAGTCCAATGTATCTGTCAATGATGTAATGTCTGGTGTGAATATATTTGGGTATTCTAGGCAAGGACATGCTGGGAATTCTGACTCAGTCACATCGATAGACATCATCTGTACACTTCCACATGCATCTGTTACCGTTACGGTATATGTACCTGGTGCTGTAACTTCGATATCACCGCCAGTCTCTGGCTCTGGATCACCAAATGACCATTCGATTGATCCATATGCGTCAGCATTGTTCAATACTACTCTGTATGATCCTGCATCACAAAATTCACCAAAACCTTCAGTTGATAGTGCTGGTGCAGCAAGTACAGGTGATAACTCATTCAATATGAAGGATGCAGTTACGGGGTATCCACAGTCATCAACAGCTGTTACTACATACTCAGCAACTTCTGTTACTAAGATTGACTGTGCTGATATATTACCTGGAGTCCATATGATATTAGTTAATGGAGATCCATTATCTGCAGTTACAGTAAGTCTTGCTGCAGGTGTAAAACAGCTAAAGCTAATATCCGAACTGATCGATATAACCTGTGGGTCTGGTGCAAGCGATGCAAGTACTGTGAAAGTCATGTCCATGCTTTCTCCGCATACATCAGTCACTCTTACTACGTAGTTTCCAGGGTTATCTATTTCTATTGTTTCTTGATTACCACCTACTGTAAGACCATCTATTGTCCATATCCATGAGGCATAGTTTGCTGAGTTAGCAAGAGTCGCAGTATATTTTTGAGTTGTACAGTAGTCGTCACCATTTGTGATAATATCAGGCATTGCTATTGAGCTTAAGTCACCGTTATTAACAGTGATGTTAGCCGTTCTCTCATATCCACAGTCATCGGTAAGTGTTACACTATACTCTCCGGCTGCAGTCACTCTGATCACTCTCATGTCTGTCTGTCCACTAGACCATATGATATTAGTGAAGCCAGGCATTTCATTACTTGGATTGTCCTGCAATACTGCAGTAAGTACTGCTGTAGGAGTGAAGCATTCAAAATTTGCGTCAAGCGTAATAGCAATGTTATCTGGAGGTATTATCTGGTTTTCATCGATTGTAAAGTTAGCTGATGAAGTCTCATCACAGTTATCTGTAATCGTTACACTATAAGTACCTATAGTCTCTACAGTGATCGCTGCTACAGTCTCCCCTGTACTCCAGATTACTGACTCTGTTGTCGATGTGCTTTCTGTATTACCTGCGATAAGCAAGAAATTTCTACTTTGACACCATTGGTTGTTAAACGAGATGTTAGCCATAGGCAGTCCTTGACGAGAGATCTTAGCTGTGTCACATAGTGAATAACAGTAAAATGAGTCAATTACAACTTCCACGGTATAGTCTCCTTCTTCTGTAACTCTCAAGATTGGTGTAGTCTCTCCATCTGCATCAGATCCCCATAAGTATGAAGTTGCAGACTCAATAGTTGCATCAAAAATCGTATCGATTGGTACATTAGGACAGAAGCTAATATCCTCTAATTCTAATGCGGGTATTCCATAATCTTCATAAGAACTTATAGAAACCATGATCTCTTCTTGTCCTGTAAAGTTGGTGTTGAAGTTCCAACCCATTGTATCAGCAGTAACAGAAAGGTCTGAAACTATGATTGCTGTTGTTTCATTATGACATCGTGTCATACCGTTTTCATCAGTTTTGATTAGGTATGGTACTTTGTTGTTATCTGTTAACTCGTTGGTACCAGTGATTGCATAAGCATATCCATTGTCAGCTTCCTGCAATGCAAGGTGACCTTCGTAGACTCCTTCGGTTACATCAGATGCGTTTTTATATTCTCTTTGCCATACGATGTTTCCATTTGTGCTTATTTCAGCCAATCTTACAACAAGACCCATTTCAGCTAATTCGAAACCTTTGGTCGCGATCATGATAGATGTATCCGATCGAGCAGTAGAAGAAGTGATGTATGTATCACCTGATCCGTTAAGACCTATTTTCTTAGCCCAGATCAATTGTCCTAGTGTATCTACTCTCATCACAAATCCGTGATTGGTATCATTGTCAAGACTGTCAGACACGGTACCAGAGATGATATACGTTGTATCGCTCATCATCTCGACGCCAGCTACTCTTAGATTAGAGGCTAGATTGTCATCGAATGTATATTTACGTGCCCAATTAGGCGTTCCTATAAAATCAAATTCTGTAATAAATACACTGTTAGAATCAGCCAATAACTGACCTACACCAACGGTGTTATTGTCAAGTCCCATGGTCATTGATCCCCATTGCTCTGTATGTTCCATATCCATAGAGTCGATATAGTCATATGCTTTTGACCATTTCTGTACTCCGAATGTATCTGTGCAAGAAGTATATAAACTAAACAGTAGGGTATCAGATACCGTAGTGTTATGTTGGATATTCATATCAAATGTTTGGAACACTTCAATAGGATGTGCAACACCATTAAGTATTGAATCTCTCGATTGGATCCCGTATTTGTTAGACCATTCTATCTGTCCTGAGTTAGAGTTTAGGTTTAACATCAACTTGTTATATCCTAAAGTGTCTACATCCGCAGCAAATATGATACTACCGTTGTCCAATACTTCAAGTCCACCAGCTGATAATACTTTCAATGAATCACTAAAGACATAATCTCTAGAACTAGTAATTCCACCTTTGATTTCCATCTTAATCAAGTTGACCCCATAGAGGTAATCATGCTTGGTAGAGTCAAGAATAGAAGAAAGGATATAATAGCCTCCACCTGTTGGTTCCATATCTACAACTACCTGCCCACGAGTGTTAGGAGTATAAGACCTTTCGTAGTTGAATTGTCCAAAGGACTCAAAACAAAAGAAAGAAACTAAAAATAAAACGCTGAAATACTTCATACATAAATAGTTAAGCCTCAAAAATATAAAGCTATTCGGTATTAAGCGCATTTTAGGGCAGTCAAAATATGTCGAAATGGATAATAAGGTGATTATTTTGGTAGATCGTCGGTTTTGAGGCTTGA
>CALDEO010000194.1 GCA_937942465.1 uncultured Saprospiraceae bacterium | reverse complement strand
ACATTGCCGTTTACTACGAATGCTCTGATATCTGCACCTCCTGACTCCTTGATAAACTCCTGAGCGATCACTCTCGCCTTGAGTCCATGAAATGCTTCTATGATAGAAGTGGCTGCATTAGGCGTCTCTGCTAGTACGACTCCTAGTCCTTGGGTTCCTTCAAGTAGCTTTATGACCATCGGAGTACTACCTACAGCTTTGATGATGTGGTCTACATCTTTGGTGTAGTTGGTAAATACCGTCCTAGGTAAGCCTACACCAGCTCTTGATAGTACTTGTAGGCTTCTGAGTTTATCTCTCGATCTTACAAGTGCCTGAGATTCCACTGCAGTGAATACTTTCATCATCTCAAATTGTCTCACCACAGCAGTACCATAGTAAGTTACTGATGCTCCGATCCGTGGTATTACAGCATCGATATCATCTAGGTAGTGATCACCGTAGTATATTCGAGGGTTTTTCTTTTCTATCTCAATAGTACACTTGAGGTGATTGATTATGGTCGCCTCGTGTCCTCTCTGTTCACAAGCCTCAACTAATCTTTTAGTAGAATACAGATTTGGGTTTGTTGATAATATTGCAATTTTCATAAGTATTCTATTTAGTTGATTTTAAGGATGCTTGTTTCTTTTTGTAAGATAGGTTGTATTGAGCAGTATCTACTATAAAGTTCTTGTCCAATAGTTTTCTTCCAATCAAGATTGGATATTTCATTTCACTTCTCTCTGTTAGTGAAAGTTCTATGGGGTAAGTATGCCCAAATACGACAATAGTAGATGCGATGAGATATCGTTGCTCTGTAGCACCGAAAGAGCTCTTTACTTTCTTTTTTCTTAAGTACTCAAATTTTAGTGTTTTACCACTATATTTTGAATTATTAGGGTCCAATAACTCGAATGTCACATACTGTTTGTCATCCTCGTGGAGCTCCTCTATGTTAAGGCAGTGAATAGAAGAAGTGTAAGCACCGGTATCTATTTTGATATCAATGTTTTGTAATCCCAGTTCTGGGAAATCGGCCTTGTCTCTTCTACCAATAATTATTTGCATCTTCTCAGATTATTAAATAATGAATAATAAATCGAAGTTGTAAAATTTCGATTTCTGTTTAAAGGTAGTTTTTAATATTACTATGCACGTGCTAATTTTTTTTTGATGTTTTTTTGAAGATAAATTGATGATATTATTGGGTTCGTATGACTGCTATTTTACGCAATTTTATCTTTATCCCTCAAAGGGCTTCAAGCCCATTGAGGGATATGACTACAAGTGATATACTCATGACATTATGATTATAGTAGAAGTAAGAGTACCATAAAAAAAAGCCCCACTTAGATACGGTATATCTAAGCGGGGCTTAATAGTTTATAAGATTGCCTTATCGCAATCAGTTAGTATTAGTTCTTTACAAATGATAGAACATTGCTCTTGTCGTTAGCTCTTAGTACTACATAGTATGTACCTGCTGCTAGTTGAGACACGTCAGTTCTATATGTATTAGATCCTTTGATCAATTGTACATTCTCAGTAGATTGTACTTGACCGAGTGCATTGATGATCTGTGCTTGTACTGTTGCATTATCTTCCATCTCTACTGATACGTTGATCATATCTTGTGTAGGATTAGGGAATAAGTTGATAGCACTTGATGCTACTAATGGTTCGTCAGTACTTGTTAAAGTAAATCCACGTTGGATTGCACCTTCAACACTTGAGCTCTGACCATTATCAATCTGGTTATTACCATCAAGTATAACAGCAACAATATGCATTTTAGTCATATTATAAGTTGCAGGTATAGTATAACTGTAGTTGAATGTTCTAGTTTCTCCAGCTGCCATATTGTTTGTGAAGCTATTAGCATCACCACCGAAACCCAAAGGAATAGCTCTCGCTACGTGGTCATATACCATATCACTAGCAGGTACAGTACCAGGTAGACTTTCATATCCACCCATTGCACCGTTATTGCCACCAGCATAGTAGTTAGACTGCGCATAGTCATTTGTTGTACCAGTCACTCCATCTTCTGTGATGATCAGTGCTATTTTGTTAGATGTTGTAAGCGCTGCATTTGCAGATACATCTACAGAGATATCTAATAACCCTGACTCAGCATTCAATTGGGCACCTATCTCAAATGTAGCTAAAGGCGCTTGAGCGATATACTCTAAGAAAGGTAATTCTAAGTCTGATTGAGTACCGAAGCTACCGTCGGCTGACTTACGCATTACAGTTGCACTAGGGTATCCAGCAAATCCATGTTGACCATCATAACCTGACACTACCATAGGGTCACCGTTATGTACTGCTACACCGATGAAACGGTCAGCGTACTTAGCAGTTAGGTTGTCAAGGAATACTGCTCCTCTTGGACACCATCCACACCATGTACCTGTACCTTCTTCTACGATTATGTTTTTACCAACAGCAGGTGTTACACCTACAAGTTGAGCTGAGTATTTACTATTACAAGGCTCTTGATCTGTTACACTTTGGTTGATCATTCTTACTTCTACGCTTATCGCGTTATTTCCTTCTTTCAGAGCATATAGATCTTCTACAGAAAACTCATAAGTTTGACCATTTGTCAAACTTAAGTTATCCAATAAGTAAGCAGACTCTCCGTCATTAGTAGTTACTACTACCTCAGCTGAGTTGATCATATCTGTACCGATGTTAGTAAGTACACCTGTGATCTCTTGCTCCATACCAGTAAGTCCACCAGCGTCAAGTGCATTCACTGTAAGTGCAGCATCATATTGTTTGTCAGCTGACTCAGTATTATATGTATATGCTACATCATCAACATAAAATTTGTTACCATTAGTAGGGTATAGATCAATAGATGCAACAGAGTTAGCACCGTTAGAGAAACTTCCTAGACATTCTCCGTTAAGAGATATTTGCCAAGAGTTTTTAGTAAGATCAATGTTGTAAGAGATATTAACCCACTCACCCTGAGGGTAAGTAGCTCCTAATGCT
>CALDEO010000193.1 GCA_937942465.1 uncultured Saprospiraceae bacterium | reverse complement strand
CTCTGGTGATGACATGTTTTTGATCCAAAAAATGGCAGTTACATATCCAGGTAAGATTCGATTTTTGAAGTCTACAGATGCGATCTGTTATACGCAGTTGGAGACCACATGGACGGGTTTTGTCAAGCAACGGATCCGATGGGCATCTAAGTCAAAAGCCTATAAAGAGCTCGGTATTCAAAAAATATTGGTGCTTGTATTCGTCTTGAATGTGTCGATACTATTTAACTTTGCGATGATTCCATTTTTTGAGTCATTCACACTATTCATATTGTTGATGCAGTTGCTATGCAAGTGGAGTGTAGATTATTTATTTCTTTACAGAATGGCTAGATACTTTAATAAAACTCATTTTACTAAGTGGTTTTTAGTGCTTGCGCCTATACATGTGCTCCACATTGTAGCATCAGGCTTTTACGGATTATTCTCTGTCAAGACACAGTGGAAGGGTAGGAAGGTGTAGTTGGTAATACAACTTATACTAGATCTAAGACTCCTTTGCAAAGTACGGCTTCAACACATCAAGTGCCGTCTGGAATGATTCATTTAAGTCAGCCTCTATCGTGATCTCCTCATCAAGTGCCGGATGGTGGAAGGTATATGATCTAGAGTGTAAGAACATATCCTTGATCCCAAATTTCTTAATGAAGTATTTATTCGCCCGATGATAACCATACATAGGGTCTCCAATAATTGGGAAACCTTCTAAGTTGCAATGCTTGCGTATTTGATGCATTCTACCGGTCTTAGGCTCTGCTTGCAAAAATGACATTGCAGTGATCGCCCCTGTTTCGTCTGGTATTTTTATCTGGTTGAATGTAGTGAATACCGTCTCAGCGCTTTGAATTTTTCCCTTACTGTTGGTCAGCTCTTGTGTCGCCGTTGCGGATGGAGGTGAGTAGTTATTGACAATAGCCCAATATACCTTCTGTACTTTTTTGTCAATGATCTGGGTATGTATGAGATGCGCCATTTTACTGGTTTTCCCAAAAATAAGTACTCCACTAGTCTTTTTGTCGATCCGATGGATTGGAAAAATTCTGTTTTTAAGATATTTTCGAACCAAAGACAATGCTACAATTTCATCCTCTGGTGATGTATCGGTACGATGGACTATCATGCCAGGTGGCTTATTGATAGCAATTATATACTCGTCTTCGTAGATGATCTTAATATCCAAAGGCTTAATGTTTTGTATGTATTATACACAAAGATAAATGATTTGTAATGGAACTTACAACATTATAATAATCGTAAAAACAGTGTCAAAATTGAGTTAATAAATGCTTAGAACTAGTTAAATGAGTGTATTTGGAGTTAAATTTTTAAAAAAGTTGACTAAGAGAAACCATAGCCAAGGAAAATTCGTTAATTTTATTGTGATCGAAGTTCAAATTAGAAGACATAGAAGTTTAAAAAAGTATATGTTTTACAAATTGAATACTATATTTGCGATTCCTAATATTTAGACAGAGAGTAACATGAAGAATTTATTAATAATTATTGGTTTGTTTTTGGTGGGGAATGTAGGTTTTGCACAAGGTGCCCTTTTGGGTGATCTTATGAATGTTGCACCTGTTGCAGCAGCCGAGACTACTGATAACCAAGAATCTTTAGCTGACTACGATATTTTGTACGAAAGAAGAAAAACTGAGTTGGATGAAGATCTAAGTAAATTAGGTGAAGACTACAAAAAAGATGTAGGTAATCTTATCCAGAAGTTTTCAAAGGTATTGGCCAAGGGTGTTGCTGCTGATGTTAAAAATGAAAAAGTTAGAGTTGTAACAGCAGTAAATTCTTTAACAATACAACTAAGAAAAAATAAGCAGAGAGCAGTTACTGATTTTGGTAATAGAGTAGCTCCTGAAATTCGTGATTTGCCTTTAGACTTGCGTCAAGAAAAGCAAAAGGCAATGAGAGAAGTTTCTAAAGAATACTACGGTAACTTTGACGAAGAATATGCAGGTAACCAAGCTGTAATTACTCAATTTAAGAGTACAGAGCACTTGACACAAACAGACGGAGAAGGTATTTAATCTATACTGCAGATTTCATTTTAAGGTGTAGTTACAGGAGTTTCAATGCTTATGCTATTGTGTTAAAGAATATTATTTAGCTATTTAAATAATTATGATTTGGCAGTAAAATCAGGATCAATCTAAGGTTTTTAGATTATCCCATTAAAGCATTTGACATGAAGAGAATAGGGTTTTTACAAATTATTATTGTTGCAATACTGTCCAGCTCAAGTTTAACTCTGGTAGCACAAAGAGTAAATGTAGTAGCCAAAAGTGTCAAAGAAACACGAAGCTCCGAAGAGGATGACAATGTATTGGAAGTCGAGATCCTTATTAAAGGACTACTTGTCGACGCAAGCCATTTGGTAAGAGTTAAAGAAATCACCAACGTTCAAGACGATCAAGGAGTACAATTACTAGCAAAAGAAACGCTGTTTAGTTCATCTGACGATTTTCATTCTGATAGTACGATCAAACTAGCTTTTGAGACTCCCTCTCGAAACGCCTCACTCATAAAAAATGTTGAAGGAGTACTAGAATACTTTACTCCAAAAATTGACTCTGGTGGTAAGGTCGTAGTGGATAAACCTTTTAGTAGGATGAACACGATCGTTGTTGATGATAAGACGTCAAACGTGAAAGTCAAATTCACCGATGAGCAAACTATTAATGAAGTTAAAAAAGTATATAAAGAAGATATAAACATGAAACTTGATTCCCTCAAGGATGAGGGAATATTTGGATCAATGCTAGGCGAGGTGGCAGAAGGATTCGTTAATGTATTCGATGGAATGTTTTCAGGCTTAGACGATTTTTTTGGAGTGGAGCATGTATTTTATTTTAAGGTAGATGACCCCAATGAAAATTTGGTGGAGATCAATATATATGATGAAGGCGGTAAATTGGTTTCAATTGGTACTTCTAAGTATGGACCTGTACATACTAAAAGCTTCCAGAAAGAACCCCAAGCTTCTTGGACTATGGAATTCATTATTAAAAATCAGAAAACAGTCAAAGAAATACCTTTCACACTTTCGAATATTGTTTTACCTTAGGTTAAGTTTCGGCAAGTCTATATGGGTTGCTTGAGATCTATGACTTCATATGTTGAGTGAGTGAGATACATTCGCTTTTCTGTGTTGGACTTTGATCATCATATTTGATTCCTTATTAAACTTTCATCCATTATTCAATGACGCCTGCTAAGAAGAATATTTTAGTCATTCGCTTTAGCTCAATAGGTGATATCGTACTTACAACACCGATCATTAGATGCTTGAGTAAGCAACTGGATGCCAATGTCTATCTACTCACTAAGACATTTAACGAAAGTTGGATTAAGCACAATCCCTATATTCATAAGATAATAAGCTTCGATAATAACGCATCAGAAGTTATAGATGAACTCAGGGTTACGGAATTTCATGCGGTGATTGATTTACATAAAAACTTACGATCCAAAAAGTTTAGTAGAGTTGTCGATGCCTTATATTTTGACTTCAATAAAGAGAATATCAATAAATGGTTGTTAGTCAATTTTAAGATTGACCGGATGCCTGACCGACACATAGTTGATCGGTATTTTGACGCTGTCAGCTCACTGGGAGTAGTGAATGATGGACAAGGTCTAGATATGTTTATCCCAGAAGGAATGGATGTCGATCAGTTATCAATCGAAGTACCGACAGAGTATATTGTCATAGCTTTAGGAGCAAGTTACGCAACGAAGCGTATGGATATTGCCATGTTAAGAGCATTTGCGTCAAGCTGCTCTCGATCAATAATACTGGTAGGAGGGAAGGATGTCGCTACGATGGCTGAGCACTTAAGTGACTTGCCTAATGTCATCAATGCTG
>CALDEO010000192.1 GCA_937942465.1 uncultured Saprospiraceae bacterium | reverse complement strand
GCCATCTACAATTCATAGAGAAGAGAATAAAGCTATCCTACAGAACTCCTAAATACAAAGAATAAAATCACGAGTACAATAAGGGTAATGACGATTGCTATTTTAAAAAACTGTTGCTCTTCTCTTTTTTGAGTTGCTTCTGCTTTTTGCTTTCTTCTAGATTTAGACATTATAATTTCGTTTTGGTAATGATCTACAAAATATAAAATCCTTTTGAGCTCTACAAGTAATATCTTTTAGTATCGTAAAATTCTATGATATGATCGTCAACTAACACGTCTTTTGGTCGTATTGGGTTCTTTAATATGATTCCACCTAGTGTTTTGCATCGACTTAATGCTACATATGCTTGTCCATATTCGAATGCTCCAGACCCGAGATCTATAATTACATTTTCGAAAGTCTTCCCTTGACTTTTGTGTATGGTTATCGCCCAAGCAAGTTTTAATGGTATCTGAGTGTAAGATCCTGCAACTTTGGTTTTGATTTCTGTACCTGAGAGGTCATATTTCATGATTTCCCATTCCATTGCTTCTATCTCTATCGTTTTCACTTCATCATTTTCTCTTACGACTACATACACGGTATCGGTATGCACTGATAGTACTTTACCGATGGTCCCGTTGACAAATCTCTTTTGAGGATCATTCTTGATGAACATCACTTGTGACCCCACCTTTATGTTCAATACAGGATCAGTAGGGAATAGTCTAGGGTTGAACTGTCCTTCCACTTTTGCCATGTAGCTCCGCTCATCGCCTTCGAGTTTCCTCATGCGATCTTGATTAATCTGGTTTGCAGTGGCATTACGACTACATAGTGTTATATGGTAGCTGTCTTCTTCAGCTTCTATCTCCACTCGTTCGTTGAGTACATCTAGGTCATCTTGATCAAATGATCGAGTACGGATACGGTCCAAAAGTTTTATAAAGAACATTTCCGATTGACGGAAAACTTGATTCAATTCTATGATTTCATACTCGTAGCCTTGAGTGATTACATCTGAGGCAAAGAAGTAGGCACTTTCATATCGTTCTCTGAAGTATTGTCGCTCTACAGGGGATGCAACTACAGGTGGTAACTGAAATAGATCTCCAAAGAAAATCATCTGTACACCACCGAATGGCTCATCGATATCTCTATTGATACGGAGGAAGTGATCGATATTGTCTAGCATATCAGCACGTACCATTGATATCTCATCGATAATAATGACTTGTAACTTTTGATAACTTCTCGCATTCTTACGTCTACGGATATCTGACTTATCTATCATTTTTGGTGGAAACCCAAAAAACGAATGTATCGTCTGTCCTTTAACATTAAGTGCAGCGATGCCGGTAGGAGCGAGGACTACTGTTTTTTTCTTGGTTGTATTTCTAAATAATCCTAACAGCGTCGACTTACCAGTACCTGCTCGACCTGTGATGAAAGCACTTGTACGAGTACGTTCTAGTAGGTTAAGGGTATAATTAAACTCTTCACTTAACGTTAGCGGTATAGATAAATCCAAGTTAGATTGATTTTAATAGATAAGTAAAGACGGGAAAGTGATCACTATAGCCACCTTGATATTCTGACCCTCCAAAAGTCCTGAAAGGGTATCCTTTAAAATGGCCTCTTTTTTGAATCAGAAAACGCTTGTTGAATACCGTTGTTTGGTAATAGAAGTATCCTTTTTGTTTTTTATCCAATAAGCCTTCACTTACGATCATCTGATCGAATATACTCCAAGTGTCTCTGTATGCATTAGATCCAACACCTCTGTCAAACATCTCCATCATTGGATTGTACAACTGACCTTCTTTAGTATCTGATACTTTTTCTTTAGCTCCGAGTACGGTTTTTACACTCTTATTACTGGGGTTATCATTGAGATCACCCATGATTATAATTTTTGACGCTATATCAATATTCATAAGAGAGTCCACCACATATTTGTTTACAGATGCTGCTAGTTCTCTTCCTGCTGAGCTTCTTTTTTCTCCACCTCTACGAGATGGCCAGTGATTTACAATGAAGTGCATTTCTTCTCCATCCAACTTACCTGCTACATGGAGTACATCTCTTGTAGGATAGTATGATGTATCACGCATGAGTCTTACCAGGTGGCTTGTGCTATCGGTTAGTTCAAAGTGATCTTTCTGGTATATCAATGCCACATCGATTCCTCTTTTGTCAGGACTGTTTTTATGTACGATTTGATAGTTTCTTTCCTTGAGGAAATCATGAGCAACAAGATCTTCTAGAACCTTTCGGTTTTCTATCTCACATAATCCTACTATGGAGGCTCCTTTCTGTGTTTTATCCAGTCCTAGTTGAGATATTACATAAGCCATATTCGCTACTTTGGTCTCATATCGCCCAAGATCCCAGCTACGGCTCCCATCTGGAGTATACTCCTCGTCGCGTATCAACGGATCGTCTTCAGTATCAAATAGATTTTCGACATTATAGAAAGCAATACATGCTACTTGGTAATCTTTCTTTTGGGCTTGACCCTGATAAATAGATGAAAAGATCATGCAAATAGCTAGAACAGAGTTGATTAATTTCTTCACTTATTATTTGATTTAATATTTTGTTAATGTAAATGCACAGTAAATTGTTTACGTTTGTACTACATTTGATGGCACCTAAACCTACCTACTCAATGATGCGTAATAATACAAAGTTCCTTGTTATCCTGATCATCTTAATATTTAATTCTTTCTTAAGTATTGGACAAAATGTAAAAGGGGTCATTTTAGACGAGATCAGTGGCGAACCATTATTTGATGTAGAAGTCATGCTTAAAGGCACTGATTTTATAGAATATACAGACTTTTCTGGAGCATTTAAGTTTGTGAAAGTGCCGGATGGTACCTTTACTCTTAAGAGTGATGACGGTGCTGCACCGCAAAAAATTAAAGATTTTACGGTGTCAGGTGAAAATGTAGACCTGGGATCATTAAAAATCAAAAATCCACTTACTAACGAAAATACCTTCCAGTTTGGACAGATCTCGCTCTCTGACTCTGAGTTAGATACTGAGAATGGACAGCAGCAAGTGTCTTCAGCTTTAAGTTCAGGTAGAGATGTATTTGGTAATACTGCAGCATTCAACTTTGGTGCTGGTAGATTTAGAATTAGAGGGTACGACTCAGAAAATAGCGAAGCACTTATCAATGGTGTTTCGATGAATGATATGGATGATGGTCGTCCTTTTTGGGGATCATGGGGAGGTCTTAATGATGTCCTTAGACTACGTACTACTGAGTTGTCACTTGGTCTTACACCATTTGCATTTGGTGGAGTAGGTGGAGCTAGTAATGTCAATGTAAGAGCAGGAGCACAGAGAGCACAGACTAGAGCATCTTATGCAGTATCCAATAGGTCATACAGAAATAGAGTAATGTTTACTCACTCAACAGGTTTAACTAAGAGTGGTTGGGCATTAACGTTGTCGGGATCTAAGAGATGGGCACAAGAAGGATATATCGACGCTACATACTATGATGGGTATTCATATTTTGCATCATTGCAGAAAGTATTTAACCCGAGTCACTCACTTAACCTAGTAGTATTCGGAGCACCACTTGATCGTGGTCGATCTACAGGATCTACACAAGAGGTGTATGACCTTACGGGAAACAATTATTACAACCCTAACTGGGGATACCAAAACGGAGAGAAAAGAAATTCAAGATCATATAATAGTCACTTGCCTATCGGAATATTGACACATGACTGGAACGTATCAGATAAGACGGTGATTACTAGTTCAATCATGATGCAGAAGGGTAGATTCGGTAATTCTGGACTAGATTGGTTTTTAGCACCGGATCCAAGACCTGATTACTACAGAAAGTTACCGAGTGCAATAGATAATCCAGAATTAGCAGAAAGTACTGCACAGTTCTTTAGAGACAATCCTGATGAGCTTCAACTTGATTGGGATGGTATATATCAGATTAACTATGGTAGAAATCTAACGGTAGAAAATGCGAATAACTCTGGAGAAGACTTGACGGGTGCTTTAGCAGCGTATATCTTACAAGAGCAACGGTTTGATTTAAGTAAGTATGCTTTTACAACAAATATCCAACACAGCGTCAGTGATGCGGTCAACCTTTATGGTGGATTGAATGTGAAACAAGAAACAAACTCAAACTTTAAAGTGCTAACAGATCTGCTAGGAGCAGAGTTTTCTGTTGATTTTGATGAGTTTGCAATTAGAGACTTACCTAACAACCCTGATGCGCAGCAATCAGATCTAAACAACCCGAATAGAATCATCGGTGTTGGTGATGTATTTGGATATAACTATGATATCACTCAGAACTATGCAGATGCTTGGTTACAATCATTAGTTACGTTGAAGTCATTTGATTTATTTGCAAGTGCAAAAATAAGTAACACTTCATTCTATAGAACGGGTTATTATCAGAATGGATTATTCCCTGATAGTTCTTTCGGAAAGTCGGAGACACAGTCATACCTTAACTATACAGTGAAAGCAGGTATTACTTACAAGTTGGATAATAGAAATTACTTCTATGCGAATGCATCTTTACAGACAAGAGCACCGTTTTCTAGATATGCTTATCTATCACCACGTACGAGAGATCAAGTTGTTCCTAATTTGAAATCAGAGACAATCAAAAGTGGAGAGATCGGATACCTTGCGAGATATTCTAGGTTTAAGGCAAGAGCTACAGCCTATTACACTAAATTCGAAAACCAACTATTCTCTAGAAGTTTTTATCATGATCAAGAAAGAGGATTTGTTAATTACATAATGACTGGCGTAGATAAGCTACATACAGGTACAGAGCTTGCGGTCGAAGCTCAAGTTACAAGTACTGTTAAGCTTAAAGCTGTTGCGGCTCTAATGAGTAACACTTTTGACTCAAGACCATCTGCAACGATATCTCAGGATAATGATGCACAGCAACTAGTCACAGATAGAACAGTATACTTAAAGAACTACCGAGTGTCGGGATCTCCTCAGACAGCATACAATGTTGGTATTGAGTACAACTCGCCTAAGTTCTGGTTTGCTACATTGAACTTTAACTACTTCGATGATATATACATAGATGCCAATCCTGATAGAAGAACGCTAGCAGGTGTTGAAGGTGTAGATAAAGAAGTAGATCCTACATTATGGTCTGGAATATTAGATCAAGAAAAAGTAGATCCTAATTTCACATTGGATTTATTTGGTGGTAAGTCATGGAAGAAAGATGATGTTTTCATCAGCTTGACGGTAGGAGTAAGTAACATATTGAACAATACAGAGTTTATTACTGGTGGATTCGAACAGTTAAGGTTTGACTACCAAGATAAAGATGTAAATAGATTTCCAACAAGATACTTCTACTCTTACGGTACGAACTACTTCGTAGGTCTGACAGTAAGTTTATAAAATAGAATTCAATAAAATTTAGTTATAATAGCTCATAATCAAATAGAAATAATGAATAAGTCAAATTGGTCAATTGGTTTTTGGTTTAGCCTAGTCATTCTTTTAGTAGGATTTTCATCTTGCGTAGATAAGGAATTTGACGAACCACCAGTATTAGGAACATCAGATCCTGAAATAGCAGAACCAATCGTTACGGTTGGTGAAATATTAGCTAAGTGGATACCGGGCGACTTCGTAGAGTTAGCAGATGATGTAGCCATGGAGGCGATCGTTATTGGAGATGACTCTTCTGGTAATATATACAAGTCACTCGTCTTATCTGAGGCTGATGGTAGTGCAGGTATTACGATTATTATCGATCAAGTCGAAATGTTCAACGTATACCCAGTAGGTCGTAAAGTATTTGTCAAAACTAAAGGCCTATACATAGGAGACTTTAATGGTCTACCTCAACTTGGTACAACACCAACTCAGAATGGTAACTTCCTAGCAATGGGTAGAATCCCAGAAGCAATATTGAGCGAAGTAGTGGTACCTGGTATCAGAAATCAAGTAGTCACGCCTAAGGCAAGGACTATCAACTCGTTGGGTAATACCGACTTGAATACACTAGTGACATTGAGTGATGTTGAGTTCAGTGCAGGAGCACTTAATGATACCTATGCCGATGCAGTAGAGCAGCAATCAGTAAATCAGATTTTAGAAGATTGTGATGGCAACTCCCTTACGATCAGAACAAGTGGTTTTGCAGATTTTGCAGGAGAGGCAATACCTCAAGGTAATGGTAGCTTTACAGCAATTTTTGGAAGGTTTGGTACTACAGATCAACTTACAATCAGAAACCTAGGTGATATCAACCTTACGGGCGAAAGATGTGATGGTGGTGGTAATACTGGAGGCGGTGACCCAACGATTACTGAGCCGATTGTAAAGGTTTCAGAGATATTAGCTAAATGGGTGCCTGGTAGCTTTGTTGAGCTTACTGATGAGGTAGCAATGGAGACAATCGTCATCGGTGATGATAGATCAGGTAACATCTTTAAGTCATTAGTATTATCTGACGCTGACGGTGGAGCTGGAATAACGATAATAATCAACCAATTTGATTTATATGAAAAGTATCCAGTTGGAACAAAAGTATACGTAAAAACTCAAGGATTATATATTGGTGATTTTAACGGTCTTCCGCAGATAGGTACAACACCAATGGATAATGGTGGTAACTTACAAATGGGAAGAATTGAGGAAAACGTAGCAGCTAACATAGTAATACCAAGCTCTGGTGGACAAGCAGTAACACCGAAGTCTAGAACGATCAACTCATTGTCTACTTCAGATTTGAATACGCTAATTACACTTTCGGATGTTGAGTTTAGTAATGGATCAATCAATGATACATATGCTGATGCAGATAATCAGTTTTCTGTAAATCATGAGATTCAGGATTGTGATGGTAATATCGTTGTGATCAGAACAAGTGGATATGCTGACTTTGCTGGTCAAGTAGTACCTGGAGGTAATGGTGCATTGACTGTAATTTTTGGAAGATTCGGTACGACTGACCAATTGTTGTTAAGAGAGACTACAGATGCCAACCTTAACGGTGATCGATGTGGTGGCAATACTGGTGGAGGTGATTGTGAAGTTACAGCTGGAGCAGTAAGTATCGAGAAATTAAGATGTCTATGGAATGATAATAAACCATCTATTGGTAATAACTCTATAAGAGGTATTATCGTATCTGATGTTGCATCTGGTAATATTAATAACCAAAACCTACAGATCCAGGACGGTGAGTTTGGTATCGTGATTCGTTTTGCTGATGCGCATACATTTGCTTTAGGATTAGAAGTAGAGATTGACCTTTCGGGTAGAACTATGTCTGAGTTTAGAGGGACATTACAAATTACAGATGTAGAGTTAAATGATGTAGATGTAATAGGTATGGGTACTTTACCTACACCGAGAGTTGCTACAGTGAGTGAGGTGATCACTAACTTGGAATCTTGGGAGTCAACACTAGTAAGAATAGAAGGAGTGACACTGAGTGGGAGTAGCACATTTGACGGTGGATTAACAATTACAGATAGTACTGGAGATATTGCAACGTTTACGAGATCAGATGCTAATTTTTCAGGTGATTCTGTACCATCAGGTACTGTCAATGTAGTAGCAGTTGTAGGACAGTTTGATGATCCTCAGATCTACTTCAGAAATAGAAATGATATACAATAGGAATAGAAAATAATAGGGTAGCGATACTTTATGTTAATATATGAGAGGAGTAAAAGCGTTGAGCTTTTACTCCTCTTTTTTTTGTAAGACATCGCTAAGTATTGGAGTAAATATATAATGTTGGAGAGATCACATCGCTTTAAGCGATCAGATCTCTTTTGCAGGTTTTGGAAAAGGGCATAAAAAAAAGCCCAAGGTCATTGACCTTGGGCTTGATACTTATACGTATTTTTAGTCTAGACCATCTCGGCCATTTTTTGATTTAATATTTTTCTTGCTAAATCTAATATATCGGTACGTTCTAGGTTGACTACACCTCCATTTGGTCCAGGTTGCATATGCTTACCTACGGTGTCTCCTGCTTCGTACTTATTCGCTCCAAAATAATTTCTAACGGTTTGTTCATCAATTTCTAATTTACGAGCAATCTTCTTGATACTGCCAGTCGGTAGTTGATGCTTTATTTTTCTCAGTTTGTCAAAAGCTATATTCATACTTGTCTTTGAAGTTTTTTGTTGAGCAATTTCTATCATTCTCAATTTATAAAAAATCTACTGTAGATTAAAGTATATGCCGAATAATATTTCGAATTAAAGTATTAATTCGATTGATAAGTAAGGTATTAGGTAGTTTGTGAGGTGGAGTTGATGGTTTAGTATTGAATAGTTAGACTTTACCTTATTTATATGCTACGCTGATTAGTTTTTTTCTAAGTCTAAGATTATAAAGACAGGGTAGTCAGGAGTTGCTTGTTGAGTCAATGTAATGCTGTTGGCGTCATCTTGTGAGTCTTTAGTGCCATCTTCAAATAATACATCAAATAAGAACTTATTTTCTATGGTGAGGGTGTATTTAGTCACTTTGGTAAAACCTGAATTTACCCTTTCAGAGCTTAGTACCCAAGTATCATCACC
>CALDEO010000191.1 GCA_937942465.1 uncultured Saprospiraceae bacterium | reverse complement strand
TTGTTACCAGTTTTTTTTATATGCCAGTTAAATAGAGAAAGAGAAATCTAGACGCTAATCCAGCTGTAATACTTACTATTAAGGAAAAGAAAAACCAATAAACATTATTCTTCGATTTCGACTTGTGTTTATCTCTAAATTTCACAGATTCCCTAGTTAATACTAAATAACTTCTTTCTCTTTTATTCGCAACTGATGTAACCCAAGCACCAAGTACAATAGCTATTATTATCGATACTAGTATGTAAATTTGTCCCTTTACAAATAGAAAATCTTGACCATTTTCAGCTAAATAATTTAGAAGGTAGTTAAGTTTTGTGTCATCATTTACTCCAGTTTGTTCTATGAAATTTGTTACTCTTGAAACTTCGTTTGTGTTATACGATTTTGTCGAAAGGAATACACTTACTATCGCTCCAAGTAAAAACATTAAAGCTGTTATTATTCCGATTTCATCACTTTTTCTGTTTATGTATTTTCTGATTTTTGACTCTTTATTTGTAATCGATTTTATTTGGTTTACAAGCAAGGATTCAATGTCTGAGCCCCAAGACCTCGCTGTGTGCTCTATTGTGATGGTGAATTGACCAATCGCATTTATTATTGCATATGGGATTGAAGTGTCATCATAAAATTGTCTGTCACTTGTAATTATTGCTAATTCGATTTCTTGTTTTTCAGGAGCTTCTTTATCCTCAAATTTTATCAAGTAAGACCAATTCATTTTCACCATTTGAGAAACCACAGGTTTAACTTCGTTATAACTTAGTAATTCGTCATAAGAACTAAGAATCACACTTGAGTTGTCAGAATAGAAAATTTGAGTTGTAAGTTGGATTATTTGTCCATTATTCTGTTGACTAATTCGTTGGTCTATTAAATTGTGGAAATTTTGTAAATCAGATAATTCAATTTCAAAGTTTCCAATTATTCTTTTTGTTATTGTCTGTGGTTTACCTAATAGTCCTTTAACAAATTCTCTAAATTGACCTTCTCCAAAAGGTAATGCCAAATACCCTTTTTGAGTATTGAGTATTTTTGGTTTATTTTCTTCTTTGCTCATCATTTTATTTTAATTACTGGTAACTCCTTACTATCCAGCACAAACCAACAAGCAGTGCCCAATATCTATCCTAAACATTTAATAAGATGGAGTCAATTTGAAATCTGCACTCGTCTCTCTTTCACTCCTTTTCAATTCCAATATAAATAAAATCAACTAAAAGCTGTTGAAAAACACCAAATAAAGCATCTTGCATAGTCATCCGCTATGCTAAACGATGAGTATACCAACGGTTAACTAACCGATGATCATCGACTAGCGGGCTTAAAATCATCCCACCAAAACAACAAACAAAAAAAAGCCGAAGTAAACATGACTGTTTACTTCGGCTTCTCCATGCTATGATAGCACGGAGTATCTTATAGGTTTTGACTTAAAAACCCGCTACTCTATTGAAAATTTAATGCATTGGTAAATCTACCATTCTTGAGAGAGTCTAGAGTTGTCGGTACTAGTAGTATATTATCTCTAGATGCTCTACTTAGATTACCAAAAATACCGAATCCCTCTGATAAGTTGGAGTATGTAGGTATCTCTTGAGATGATGTGATCCCTACATTGGCCTGTACTACACGTATGTAGCTACTCAACTCTGGGCTACCCGAAGTAACATTGACTTTAATCTTTCTGAATACTCTGATTGCATCTGGTACTACATCGATCTTAGATTGTACGAAGGTAAAAAAGTCTACTGCGTCTCGCTCAACAAGACTTTCGTCTGTACCTTTCTCTATACTGTATATGATCTTTTCATTGGTCAATACCCCATCGATAAACTCATCGTAGTAAAACTCCAAGTCAATATCAAATATATCTAAGTTGTCCTCTGCTCTCCAAGTGAAACTCGTCGGCACCGTCTCTGAGAATGATAACAAGCCAGCCTCTGTAGGTCTCGTGATGATCGGCATCTCTATGATCGTAGTTGTAGCAGTGACTAGCGGTAGTCCCTCTCCTCTATCGATGTTGAGTTCGTATGCTACGTTTTCTTGTAGTTCGAAGTTTTCATTCTTTATTTTGAATAATGTATTTGGAGATTGAGCAAATACCCCTTCCTCACGTACATATCCTTCAAGGTTACCATCTACCTCTTCCATGACATAAGTCTCATTGGTTGCCTTATTGATCATGGTCACCATCGGAGCATCGTAGAACAATGAGTCTGGATTTTTGGCAATCACCAATGCCGACTCGGTAGGATCGATAAATCCTCTCTCCACTCTGAAGTATTGGGCAGTGTCTTCTTCTGAGTTAGTAACAATTGCGTATACTATCGGTATATCACCACCCTCTTCTACTAGGTCTATACTATTATCGCAAGCAACAAATGTGAAAACCATTATTAGCGCAAGCGAAATCAATCTAATATCAATCATGGCGCAAAAGTACATCAATAATGCCAAAACCAAATGTCTTATTCACAGCTAAAATTTATTCTTTTTATTCCTTAACGGAATATTGAATGCACAAACAAATATTCATACAATCGATATTATTGTAATCAATGTGAGTAAAAGTTTTATTTTTGACCAAAATACAGAAAATGTCTACAGCCAAGAAAGATGTAAAAAGAGTAACTACACATGTCCTAGCCGCTATGAAAGCACAAGGACAAAAGATCGCTATGCTCACAGCCTACGACTATAGTATGGCCAGGATCATAGACAGTGCAGGTATCGACATCATACTCGTAGGTGACTCTGCCTCCAATGTAATGGCCGGACATGAGACTACACTACCGATCACATTAGATCAGATGATCTATCACGCATCATCAGTGATCAGAGCCATCTCACGGTGCCTAGTGGTAGTAGATCTGCCATTTGGTAGCTATCAGGGTAACTCTAAGGTAGCACTCGACTCTGCGATCCGTATCATGAAGGAAAGTGGTGCTCACGCCGTCAAAGTAGAAGGTGGCGAAGAAATAGCCGACTCTGTCAAACGGATCATATCGGCAGGAGTACCTGTGATGGGACATTTGGGCTTGACCCCACAATCGATCTATAAGTTTGGTACATACACCGTCCGAGCTAAAGAAGAAATAGAAGCAGAAAAGCTCAAACAAGATGCATTGCTCTTACAAGAATTAGGATGTTTTGGCGTTGTACTAGAGAAAATACCTGCCAAGCTTGCATCTGTAGTGACTAAGAGCCTACACATCCCTACGATCGGTATCGGAGCGGGTAATGATGTAGATGGTCAGGTACTCGTATCACATGACTTACTGGGTATCACTAAGGAGTTTAACCCAAGATTTTTACGTAGATATGCTGAGCTATATGATGTCATCGAGAATGCCGTAAGTAGCTATATCGAGGATGTCAAGTCATCAGACTTCCCTAACGAATCAGAACAATACTAGTCGATAGATGAAAAAGATCATACTAGGCATATTGGCATTAGTCCTTTTTATTGGAGCTATTGTGGCTTACAAGGGCTACAGTTATATATTCAGTCCCAATGTGTCTATATCGCAAGGCGAGCATACCTTGCTGATCCCATCAGGCAGTAGTTATGACGATGTACTCAGTATTATCGATACGAGCAATATTGTCGATGATATCGGTTCATTTGCCAAGGTAGCAGCTTGGATGAGCTATCAAAAAGAGAAGGTGCCTGCTGGCAAATATCAAATCAAGAATGGCTGGAGCAACAAAGAACTCGTAGGTGTACTCCGATCTGGTAGACAGGCTCCCGTCAAGATCACCTACAACCAATGTCGGACCATATACAATCTTGCTGCGAGAATAACTCAAGGTATAGAACTAGATAGTGCAAGCTTAATAGATCATCTCCTTCTCCCGAGCACCTTAGAAGAGGTTGGTTATAATGAGAACACCATCATCACGATGTTCATACCCAACACATACGAGGTATACTGGAATATAACCAAGGAGGAGTTGATCTCAAAAATGAAGAAAGAGCACAAGCTTTTTTGGTCTAATACCGACCGCCAAGCCAAACTCAAAGCCCTAGATCTCAACGAAATAGAGCTCTATACCCTAGCCTCGATCGTAGAAAAAGAGACGCTAGCTCCATCCGAAAGAAAAAAAGTAGCCGGTCTATATATCAACAGACTCCAACGCGGTATGAAGCTAGAAGCTGACCCTACCGTAGTATTTGCCACAGGGTTATTCGAGCTTAGAAGAGTACGATTTAAACATCTTGAGGTAGACTCCCCATTCAATACCTACCGAAACTTAGGATTGCCTCCAGGCCCGATATTCATGCCTGATATCTCTACCATGGATGCCACGCTTAA
>CALDEO010000190.1 GCA_937942465.1 uncultured Saprospiraceae bacterium | reverse complement strand
TTCTTTGTAGTTAACGTTACCGATGCTAATGGATGTACGTTCGAGATAGAAGTTCCTTTGTCAGTATCTCCTTCATTTAATATAGATTTTGAAATAGAGACAGAGTGTGGCGACAATAGCGCTACAATAAAAGCCTTAGTTACTTCAGATGTGGGATTATTACCGCAAGGAGTACAGATTTTAGATCCTAGTGGTGTAGAAGTAGGTTTAACAATAAACAACAATATTGACTTGGTAGTAACTGAGGAAGGTATGTATACCATCGTTGCAGTATCTGATGGAGATTGTGCATCAGAGATAATGGTAGATGTTGTATTTAAGAGTATAGAGCAACCAATGATTACAGGAGATTCTGAGATCTGTATTGGTGGTTCAGCAACATTTGGTGTTACTAATACAGGCGACTATGATACATATGCTTGGGACAATGATCCTGGTTTTGACACTACACCAAGTATCACCGTATCGCCTACTGTTACGACTACTTATAACGTACAAGTGACTAATGATCAGGGATGTCAGACTTCTGAGCCTTGGGAGGTAGTTGTTAATCCAGCACCTGCTGTATCTGCAGGTGATAATATAGAATTTTGTGCTGGTAATCCTACGGATATAAGTGCTGGTGGTGATCCATCGACAAGTACGTATCTATGGGATGATGCAGCAGCAACAACAACGCAGGTGCTCACAATAACAACAGCGGGTCAATACAATGTGACGGTTACTGATAATACAACACAATGTACAAGTACAGCATTGTTTACTACTGTTGCAGGTAATGCACAGACGATACAAATGGACGACATTAGTTTATGTGATAATGTATCTATGGAGCTGATAGCAGCGCCTGGTTTTGATCCATACGTATGGACTTATGATATAGGCGCAGGTGAAGTACCAGTGCCAGGAGCTGGTACTACTAATATGATAAATGTTACAGAGCCAGGTACATACTTCGTTACAGGTACGGCTGGGCAATGTGCAGGTGCTGGTTCAGCTGTGGTATCTCAATCTACAACACCAGAATTGCCTAGTCCAGCAGATATCACAGTATGTGATCGTATGCCAGGAGATTTCCCAACAGCAGTTGATTTTGATGCTACGTTCAATGCAACAGGAATAAGTGGAACATGGGCTAACACGGGTGGAGCAATAATAGACTTCAGTGATAAATCAAATGTTGATTTCACAGGAGTAGCTACTGGAGCATATGTATTTACATTTACAACTAATACTGCGGTACTACCTTGTGTAGACCAAAGTGTAACCGTGACGATCACAGTAAACAACTGTGCTTGTCCTAATACGACTACGACTGCACCGGATCCGTTATGTAATATTAATGGTCTAATAGCATTAAATACATTGGAGACTGTATCTACAGATGATGGTTCATGGAGTATTACTTCAGCACCAGCAGGAGCGGCAGTAGATGTAACAGATGGTATTTTTGAAGCCACTGGAGCACCAGCAGGAGATTATGAGTTACTATTTACTTTAGATAATCCAGGTGGTGTACTTTGTGAGTCAACTTCTATGCAGACGTTGACTGTATTCCAAGGTCCATCAGCGACTGTAGCACCTACAGCAACTGCATGTAATGTGGTTTCTCCATTAGGTAGTACATTCTTAGACTTTAATGGCTTAGTGTCAGGAGATACTGGTACATGGGCATTAGTTTCTAGTCCTATGAATACGCCAGTAGATATTGCAACGGACTTATCTAATGTATCTTTTGATGGATTAATGACAGGTATTTATGAATTTACTTATACAACCAATACAGCATCTGCACCATGTGTAGATCAGGTATATACATTGAATGTAACAGTCAACGATTGTACTTGCCCAGTAAATGAAACGTCGGCACCGCTAGCGTCTCTATGTAATGATGCAGGTATGTTGGACTTGAGTACACTAGTAGTAGCACCTACAGGAGCAGGTAACTGGACAATAGAGAGTGGTCCTGCAGGCAATACGGTTGCTTTAAATGGTACGGTATTCGATGCAACGATGGCTGCAGCAGGAGACTATGTAGTACAATACGCTTTAGATCCGTTACCGGCAAGTGATTGTTTACCTACCCAACAGACAATAACAGTAGTAGCAGCACCAATGATAGATGTGACTCCTACAATATCTGTTTGTAATAATGTAGAAAGTGATGGAGATACATTCTTGGATCTTACATTATTGATTAACTCTGGACCTACGGACGGTGTTTGGACTACAACTTCAGGTTGTGCTTTAGATTTGACAGATTATACTTTTGTAAGTTTCTTAGGCATCACATCTAATACGTGTACACTAGAGTATACAACGATAGATGATGGAGTATGTGCTCCAGCAGTAGCTACAGTGACTGTATCTATAAGCGATTGTCTATGTCCTAATATTATGACAAATGCTACGGATCCGTTATGTAGTACAGGTAACCTAGCTTTTGATTTATCACAATTAGAAGGAAATCAAGCTGACCCAGGATCATGGAGTTATGAGCCAGGTAGTGGACCACAAGAGATTACAATAACGAACGACTTCTTCGATCCTACAGGATTGCAAGCAGGTGCATACACGGTATTCTTCCAATTAGATACAGCACCTCCTAATCCTGATTGTCCAGATACTACACAACAAACAATTATTGTAGTAGATCCAGCAAATGCAGGTATACCAGCAGATCCATTAAGAATCTGTTTTGAAGAGGAGACTAACATAACACTTGCCGATCTATTGACAGGTCAAGATGCTGGTGGTACTTGGATAGAGACTACATTAGATGGGTCTACAGGTGGCGCATTTAATGCAACCAACGGTACATTCAATACTACGGGTCAAGTATCAGGTACGTACACATTCCTATATGGAGTGATCAGTGGTACGCCATGTGTCGATGCGGATGCAACCGTTGAAGTTATTATAGAAGCATTACCTATTGCCGATGCAGGTGTCGATCGATTATTAGATTGTGTGACTGCATCAGTAGATCTTGGTGGAGCATCGAGTACCGGTAGTACGATCACGTATAGCTGGACAGAGATGGATGGCAAAACAGTTGCTAATGCAGATCAGATGATGACTGCAGCAATTGAGTCAGGTACATATACACTATTGGTTACAGATGAGTCAACTGGTTGTACAGCAACAGACGTTATGATTGTAGACTTGAGTGATGATCAACCACAACTATCTTTAGTATCTGATGATCCTGATTGTTTTGGTGTTGATAACGGTACCGTTACAATAACTCCACTTGGTGGAGGTGATGGTAACTATGAGTACTCTTTAGATGGTGGTGCAACTTGGCAAGCAGGTCTTGTATTCAATAATCTACCTGGAGGTGACTATGTAGTGACTATGAGAGACGGTATAGGTTGTCAAAATGTTGCTTCTATTAGTTTAGTAGCTCCGCAACAAAACGTACTAGATGTATCTGTAACAAATGGATTATTACAAGTAGGTGAGGAAGGTGAGTTGATCATAGAAACAAACATCGACCCTGATAACATCGGTACATTTGTTTTATCTGAAAACGAGAATGTATTGGATGTTGAATTCGCTGAATCAATAATAATAACACCAGGAAATCAGGTAACTATTTACACAGTTACAATTACTGATCTTAATGGTTGTGTAGTGAGTGACCAAGTAACGGTACAGACGACAAGAGTTGTTGATGTATATGTTCCTAATATTTTCAGTCCGAATGGTGATGGTACAAATGATAAATTTAATGTACAGACTAATGAAGGCCTGACAGTAACAGATATGAAAATATTTGATCGTTGGGGAGAACTCATATACTTTGGTAAAGACTTTAGAAACAACGACCTTAGTTCTGGTTGGGATGGCCTTTTCAAAGGTGAGCCAGTAGAGTTAGGTGTATATGTTTACGTTATTAGAGTAGAGTTTGACTTTGATGGATCTGAAGAGGTCTTTGAAGGAGACATTACAATAATGAGATAAAATACATTAAAATATTATTGAATAATAAAAGAGCCTCACAATAGTGGGGCTCTTTTGTTTTGTTGTCTTATCTTTATGATGTAGTAATATGTCTGAATGAGTATCCAATATTACCGATTATGACTTAATAGTGTCTCTTTCCTTTTACAAGAGGTATGCAACGTGACTTAGGCAATAAAAAAACAGTCTGTATTACGGCTGATGTTATGAAGGCTATTGCTGATTATAACTGTTTTTTGCTAGGGATCATGAAACATAAATATTATAAAGAGCAACAGTATAATTATTAATGGTAGAATCATTCATTAACATACTTAGATAACCCCAATATGCTAAGGAAAATATTCCTTTTATTTCTTTCCGTTTTTTTTGTATTCAGTACATCTGATATGTATGGCCAGTGTTCTATATCAGAACCTTATGCAATTGCAGATCTAGATACCACTTACATTCAACTTATTATAGAAGGAGCCTCTAATAATGATCTTGCCAATAACAATGGACTGTGTGGTGTTGCACTACATTTTGAGCATGATGTTATCCAAGATATACAAGTACGATTGACATCGCCTTCTGGGCAGTCTATCATCCTTGTAGGACCTATCTTATCTGGTAGTACACTTACGAGTCTTATGGATTGGGATATTACGTTTGTACCATGTGGTGCAGTGGCTAATCCTGATCCGGGTTATAATGCAGTTTGGTCTAGTACGGAGAGTTGGCAATTACTTGTTAACTACACAGGTATGTACTATCCTAATTTTGGATGTTTGGAGGATTTCAATTCAGGTCCTGTAGATGGGGCATGGACTTTAGAGGTTGTCGACGGATCTCTTGGAGCGACAGGTTTGATTAGTGAGTTTGAGTTATTCTTTTGTCAAGGTACTGTGGCATGTGCCGATTGTGTACCGATTGCTGGTGATGTAGAGTCAGAGTCATTCACTTATTGTGAAGGCAATCCTGATTTGTTGATAGATTTTATCCCAGATTTTAATGGTGTACCACCTCCGAGTACGAATTCATATTCGTATCTCTATGTAATTTCTCAAAATGACGAAATTTTAGAATACGCGATTAGCCCAGACTTAAGTTCATACCCAATAGGTATGTATTCTGTTTGTGGACTTTCGATTATTAATACAGATATTAATGATTTACCTCCTTTAGGTAGTTCATTATCAACAGTTGATTTATTGATTAATTTGTCAACGATATGTGCTCAACGTACGACGAACTGCAAGGATGTAGAAATATTAGAATTAAATGGTATTGTTCCACTGGAGGCGACCATATGTCAAGGTGATACTTTCTTTTTAGAAGATGCCGCATTAGTTGCATCTGGTACTTATCTTATATTCAGTGAAGACGGTACTTGTAACGAAGCAACCGAGGTAACGCTAGACGTTATCAATGTAGGTGCTTTTATCAATGACTTAGTCGATGTATTAGATTGTGACAATCCTAGTATTGATTTAGAAGGATTCAATTCTGTAACGAGCTCAGATACGGAGGTTTTATGGTATACTACAGATGTAGGTGATATACTTTCTAATCCATCCAATATCAATATTACCATCGGAGCAGGTGGCACGTATGTGTTGCAACTTACAGAAGGAGCTTGCACATCCTCAGATACCATCGTAGTACCTACAGAAGAAGATCAAATATCTGTAGAGATTATAGGTGAGAATATAACTTGTATTAGCGGTAGTGCATTTCTAGAAGTACAGACAAGTGCAGTCGTCAACACCTATGCATGGTTTTTTAATAATATTCAGATAGGGAGTACCAATAGTATCAATACTTCTGGAGTAGGAGAGTATACACTTGAGATCACAAGTGCTGATGGTTGCAAGGCCACAGACATTTATAATGTGATTGCAGATACTGTGGTAGCACCATTATTATTCGATGTGCTTCCTTTAGATTGTAATAATACTGCTGTTACATTGAACACAACTGGAACCGTAGGTAACGCTTATACTTGGTCGTACAATGGAGTATTTTACTCTTCATTAGAAGATCCCGTTGTAGCGGATTCAGGAGTATACAGTGCTGCTGTATTAGGTCTCAATGGATGTATGGATACTTTTGAGTACGAGGTGGTTATAGATACCATAACTCCAGTTGTCATGTATAATATCAATCCTATAAGTTGTGAGCAACCAATAAGTGATATTGAAGCGGTCACTACCATAGATGCTGCTATTACTTGGACCCATGATACAGAACCAACAGTGACTGGTAATATACTAGCAACGACAGTACCAGGTACATACTACCTGGAGGCAATAGCTCTAAATGGCTGTACCTTTTTGGATACATTCGAAGTTGAAATAGACACGATAGTTCCTGCTTTTCAGGTGATGGATGCTATCATTCCGTGTGAGCAGTCTAGCATACAGATTACCAATATATATGATCCACTAGACGGTATCTCTTTTACATGGAGTACACTGGGTGGTGATTTTTCAGATGTGGCTGAGCCGACTTTATCCGATCCAGGTACCTATTATGTATCTGCTGTTGCCGCTAATGGCTGTGAAGTTATAGATTCTATCATGGTGTCTGAGGCTGCAGGGGTACCACAGTTTTTTCTAGATGCTGGTACATTAGATTGTAATAATTCATTGGCCACAATCAACACAGGATTGGGTGCAGGTTATAGTTTTGAATGGCAGGGAGCGAATGGTACAACAGAAACAACGAGTAGTATTAATGTCGGTGTTGCAGGTAGTTATTCTGTAACCGTAACCGATGATGTTACTAATTGTATAAATATTCGATCGGCACAAGTAAATCAAAGTATCGATATTCCGTCTTATACGATATCCAGTACCATCATTGATTGTATCAATGGCACTGCTACTGTAACATTTGATGATATGGATGAAGAATCCATTATCCTATGGAGTGGTGCAGAGGTCAATATTCAATCTGATACGAGCTTCGTTACCGGAGTATCGGGATGGTACTATTTATTCGGTACAGCTACCAACGGATGTGAGTTTACTGATTCGATAGAGGTTATTGGTGATGATAATGTACCGATGCTTACATTCACTCCGCTTACGGTTGATTGTAGTCAAGATTCGTTTTTATTAGATTATTCATCTACGATCGCTCTAGAGTCATACTCTTGGGGTGGACCCAATGGATATGAATCCATAGAAGAGTTCCCAATGATACCTGAGGCTGGTAATTATGTTGTCAACTTTATTGGTGTCAACGGTTGTACCGGGTCCTCTAGTTTTGTTGCTGTAGCCGATACAATTGGTCCTGTTGTTAATATTCAAGGAGATGCATCTATAGATTGTATCGATGGCGATGCATCGTTGACCGTTGATGTTGGAGCAGATGCCGTGACCTATAGCTGGTCTGGTACTGGAGTATCTGTAACAGATGTGCCTATGATTGAAGTAGTAAATGGTGGTTTCTATACTGTTATTGCTGCGGGTGCCAATGGATGCGTAGGCATTGACTCTTTTGAGGTTGAAGACCAATCAAATTACCCTGATATAGAAATTCAATACAACGATATCAATTGTTACGCGAGTCAATCGACGGTGACTTTGATCAATGATGTACCCAATGCAACGATACTCTGGACTACTGATAATACGATAATAGATGGGACATCAAGTGACGGGTTCACTACGGATGTACCAGCGCTATACACTGTCGTTGTAGATGCAGGTGATGGATGTGTAAGTACTGATAATATTACGATCATTGAGGACTTGACGATACCCATGATAACGACTACCGGATTTGATACTATTACATGTACTCAGCGGATGTTACCGCTTGATATTATGGTTGATAGCGTTTTAGATTCCGTAAGGTGGTCATCATCGGATGGGTATGACTCTGACCTGCTTAATCCAATGGTAGACGGCGGAGGGGTATATAATGTTATCGTGACAGCCGTCAATGGTTGTACTGCAGTAGCTACGTATGAGGTTGAAGTAGATACATTACCACCGATTGCCAACACGGTAGTAGGTGGGGTACTTTCTTGTAATCAAAGTAAAATAGATTTAGATGTTGTTATAGGAGGCGGAGTGGTTGATTTCTATTGGGAAGGTCCGGATAGTTATTTTTCATTAGACTCTACACCGACGGTATCTGTACCAGGTATTTACTCCTTATTTCAAGAGGCGATTAATGGATGTGTATCGATAAGTCAGACAGACATCATTGATAACCTAGCACCACCAGATATTAATGCTGTAGATCAAAACCTACCTTGCAACGATGAAGGGATCATACTGCAAGCAAACTCAACAGATGAAAATATAACATTTAACTGGTTTGGACCAGGGTTCTTTAGTAATGAGGAGTTTCCTATGACAAATATACCTGGTGAATATGTAATCATCGCATTAGGTGAGAATGGATGTATTAAGAATGACACATTTGAAGTGACTAGAATACCAGTGCCGCCGATATATGATGTAATCGTAGATCCGATCACTTGTACTAACCCATTGGGTCAGTATCAAGTCATTGATGTAGAGGATGATGAAGGTATCTCATGGTTGCTTCCTAATAATACAGTAAGTAGTGACGAGATTATACAATCTGACCTTACGGGAATATTCGAACTCATCGTAATAGGTACCAATGGATGCGCTGATACTGCATTTATATCTAGTCAGATAGATACAATATCACCTATTGCACTTATCAGTACCGATGAGTTTATTATGTGTGAAAATCGAGAAATAACATTAAATAGTTTAGGTTCTTCTTTAGGATTGGATTATGAATATAGCTGGAGTTCTGGCAATGGACAAGGTATCGTAGGGCCTGATAATGTTGAAGACTGTATCATCAACCTTCCAGCCACTTACACTCTAGAAGTATTGGATGTTACCAATGGATGTACAAGTGATACTGAGATTGTTGTTGAAGAACAAGCCAATACATTTACAACGTTAGAGTTAGGGTCCTTAGATCCTAGCTGCTATGCAACAATAGATGGTGAGGTTTCGATTGATAATCTACAAGGGGGCTTGGGCTCATTTGACTACAGTCTTAATGGACAATCATCTAGTATAGATTCAACATTTAGCAATTTAAGTTCAGGAATGTACACCTTGATTGTTACCGACGACTTTGGTTGTACGATAGAGTCAAGTGTGAGTCTTGTTGACCCACAAGAGATTTTAATCGATTTGATTTCCGATGTCGAGATCGAACTAGGAGACAGTATACAATTGCTAGCAGTTGTCAATATACCAGATGATCGGATATTGTCAGTAGAGTGGGATAGTAACCCTACTATGCCTATGTGTATTGATTGTTTAACTCAATATGTACAACCTATTGCATCTACTCAGTATACGATTGTCATTACTGATATTGATGGATGTCAAGCAACTTCACAAGTATATATCGAGATAGACGAGTCCAGAGATGTGTATGTACCTAATGTTTTTTCTCCTAATAACGATGGAGTTAATGATGATTTCAAATTAGGGTTTTCTAGCGGAGTAGCGTTGATTGAAGAGTTTCATATTTTTGACCGTTGGGGAGATAAAGTGTTTTCTATAGAGAATACTATGGTTACGGACAACATCATTAGTTGGGATGCAACATTCAATGGAGAAGAGCTTAATCCGGATGTTTATACCTTTTATTTAAGATTTAAAATGCTTTCAGGCAGCGTTAGACAACGTTCAGGTAGTCTTACTATTGTAAAATAGTTCTTAATTTATTAGTAATTGTTTTGCGCAATTAAAATGGAATTATCTATTTTAACGAGACCAACCAATGAAAATATGATTAAGAATACTATTCTACTAGCAGTTTTATTCATTATTAGTACCTCTTTATCAGCCCAAACCGTCAACGGCCTTGTATGGGAAGATGGCAATGGTGACGGTGTTTTTAATGAAGCAGGCCTTGCAGGTATAGCTTTTTCAGTATACTTTGATGCGGATCTATCCGGTACATATGATGGTACCGAACCGTTAGATGGTGTTGCTGGAGTATCAATGGGTGGAGGTGTATATTCGCATACTACGACTTCAGGAGATGGTACTTATTTTATAATATTTAATCCAGGTGGCACTTATTTATACTCAGATTTTCAGACTAATGGAAATTTTAATGATTCGGATGTAGACCCTCTTACGGGTGTTGCGTCATTTATGATTGCCGGAGGTGCTGATGTATTTGATGTTAATGCTGGTGTATTTCTAGTAGCTCAGATACAAGGGATGGTATTCGAAGATATTAATGGAGATGGGAGTAGTGCTGGCGACGGTGGCTTGACTGTCGGAGTTGATATCAGTGTAGTAGATAATGATACCGGTGCAATAGTAATTGATCCTTCTGGAGCCGCCTTAACTCAACTAGGTGTTATGGGCCCTTATACATTTATGAATATACCGCCAGGAGACAATTATAAACTTACATTCACAAGACCAGCAGGTCATTTCTTTACAATATCAGATTATTCTGGTTCTATAGGTGGAGGTGCTACAGATGATAGTGATGCTACTTTTTTAGGTCTTTCTGATGGGGAGTCCCACCTTTTTGATCTTGTCTCTGGACAAATTGATGAAGAGATAGATGCAGGATACTTTCAAGGTGCTCAGATACAAGGAATGGTATTTGAAGATGCCAATGTAGATGGGAGTAGCGCAGGTGACGGTGGCTTGACTGTCGGCGTGGATATCAGCGTAGTAGATAATGATACGGGTGCAATATTAATTGATCCTTCTGGAGCACTCTTAACCCAAACAGGTATTACAGGTACGTATACATTTGTAGATGTACCACCAGGAGATAATTATAAAGTAACATTCACAAGACCAGCGGCACATTTTTTTACAATACCTGACTATTCTGGTTCTATAGGTGGTGGAGCTACAGACGATAGTGATGCTACGTTTTCAGTTGGATCTGACGGAGAGTCTCACCTTTTTAATTTAGTCTCAGGGCAAGTAGATGAGATGGTAGATGCAGGATATTTTCAAGCAGCTCAGATACAAGGGATGGTATTCGAAGATGCTAATGGTGATGGTAGTAGCGCTGGTGACGGTGGTTTGACTGTCGGAGTAGATATCAGCGTAGTAGATAATGATACTGGAATTGTAGTGTTAGATGTCAATGGAATAGCATTATCTCAAACAGGAATTACAGGACCTTTTATATTCATAGACATACCACCAGGTGATAATTATAAACTTACATTCACAAGACCAGCAGGTCACTTCTTTACGATATCTGATTATTCTGGTTCTATAGGTGGAGGAGCTACAGACGATAGTGATGCTACTTTTGTAGGTGCATCCGATGGAGAGTCTCACCTTTTTGACCTAGTCTCTGGACAAGTAGATGAAATGGTAGATGCAGGATATGTTCAAGCTGGATCACTAGATGTATATACTTGGGAGGACAATAACGGAGACGGTATACAAGATGGTGGCGAGCCTGCATTGGGTGGAGTTACAGTTGATTTATTGGATGCAGGTACATTCGCTCCAGTTAATGGACTTGCGAGTGGTATCCCAATACCTACAGGTATAACAGTTGCGGGCGATCCTAGCTTTACATTCACAGACGTACCACCAGGTAACTATATTGTAAGATTTGGTGCACCTACTGCACCAGAACAATTCTATGTAACCGTAGATGACTATAGTGGTGCTACGGATGATGCATCAGATGATGGCGCTGCAGATGATAGTGACATTGTAAGAGCCGGTGGACAACCGTTTGTTGGAGGCGACTCTCATGCTTTTGAGTTATCATCCAATGAGACAAACGAAGAAATTGATGGCGGATTCTTTAGAGTCGCATCTGTAGAGGGTTTAGTATGGGAAGATAAGGATGGATCAGGTAGATACTCTCCAGCATATTTGCCTCTTGATGCTGTGAGTGTGGTTCTATTAAATCAAGATGGTTCTGCTGCAACAGATGTATTTGGCAATCCGCTTAATATTACTACAGATGCAACAGGAGCATATTTATTTGAAGATTTAGCTCCAGGAAATTATATAGTAAGTTTTACAGAGACAACGGGACAAGGATTAATAACGGTTGCTGATTATTCTGGAGGTAATACAGATGCCACGGATGTAGGAGATGACAGTGATGCTGTCGGCGGAGGATCTGCCGGAAATTCACATGTATTCGAATTAGAATCTCAGGAAGCTCTAGGAGATGTTGATGCAGGTTTTGTCTTCCTTTCTACTATCGGAGATTTAGTATGGTTTGATAATAATGAGAGTGGATTTTTTGAACTAGGTGAAGGTTTAGCAGCTGGTGTTACCCTAGAGTTATATAATAGCATTACTGGATTGGTACAAACCACTGTTACAGACGGGGCAGGTTTGTATAGCTTTACAGATGTACCTCCAGGTATTTATCATATAGAATTAACTGCTGCAAACTTTGTAATGGGAGGTCCTTTGTTTGAATTTGTTTCTACTGCGTCTGCTCCTGCTAACTCTGATGTAGACAATGATAATAATGGTAATTTTGATGGAACGTTAATGGTGTCTGATGACTTTATAATACAATCAAGGATGGAGCCAGACACCGAAGATGG
>CALDEO010000189.1 GCA_937942465.1 uncultured Saprospiraceae bacterium | reverse complement strand
AGGCAATCCTGAGCAGTCATTTAAGTGTATTCATATCGCTGGCACGAATGGTAAGGGGAGTACGAGTCACTTCATGGCGTCTATTATGCAAGAGCAAGGCTTGCGAGTGGGGTTGTATACATCGCCTCATTACAAGGACTTTAGAGAGCGGATCAAGATCAATGGTGAGTTTATATCTAAGATGGAGGTTCAACAGTTTATACACGATCTAGAAGCTGAGATTGCGACGATAAGACCTTCGTTTTTTGAGTTGACGGTAGCAATGGCCTTTGACTACTTTAGCAAAAGTGAAGTTGATGTAGCGATCATCGAGACGGGGCTAGGTGGTCGGTTGGACTCTACCAATGTGATCACTCCGCTGCTTAGTGTCATCACTAATATAGGATTGGATCATCAAAACATGCTAGGTGATACCTTGACAGAAATAGCAGGAGAGAAAGCCGGTATTATTAAGCATAAGATCCCTGTATTGATCGGAGAACGACAGCCAGAGGTGGAGCAAGTTTTTATTGATAAAAGCGCTGATGTTGGGACTACAATGTCATTTGCTGATGAGATTGTAGCTATAGATAAGAAAGGTATTTATCTGCTTGACGCAAATGAGCAAATAGAAATAGACTTAGTAAGTTTTCCCGAATATCAACTCAAAAATATAAAAACAGCCGTAGCATCATTACTCAAGTTAGATATGCTTGCGTTTGATATTCCCGATAAGGGAGAAATAAAAAAAGGTATCGTCAATGTCCATCAAAATAGCTACTTCATCGGTAGGTGGATGATACTCAATGAAACGCCACTAACGATTGCTGATAGTGCTCACAATGTAGATGGCATCAAATATCTAGTGGAGCAACTATCTACTCTTGACTATGAGCGACTGCATGTGGTTATGGGGGTTGTAGATGATAAAGATCACGAGTCGGTATTCCCATTGATGCCTCGGCAAGCTGATTACTATTTTTGTAAGGCCGATATCCCACGCGGCATGGCTGCCAAGAAATTGCAAACTATCGCAAGCCAATACGACTTAAAAGGGATGCACTATATATCGGTAAGGAAGGCTGCAGCTGCGGCAAAATCCTCAGCCAATGATCGTGACCTTATCTTGATATGTGGAAGTATCTTTGTAGTAGCTGAGGTCGTGTAATATGCAGATACTTAAAATAGTGATTTACTTTTAAGCAAGCGATTACTGAGTTACATATGACTCATAAAAGTTAAGTTTCCTTCAATAATAACATTGGTTGATCAACTTAATGAGCATTATTATAGTTGTAACTCTATGAGTAAGGAAATACGAAAAATTGTTGTTGCCATTGCAGGATCTAGTGGTGCAGTATATGCTAAAACTTTATTGGATAAGTTAGCTACTTTGGATGGTCTCGAGATCGGTGTTGTACTCAGTGATAATGGTCATATCAATTGGAAACTAGAGAATGGATTTGACTTTAAAGCAACAGATTACCCCTTTACATTTTATAAAAAAGATGACTTCAATGCCCCTTTTGCATCGGGTAGTGCCCAGTATGATACGATGATCGTATGTCCATGTTCTATGGGAGTCGTCGGTCGTATCGCATCAGGTGTGAGCAATGACCTCATGACTCGTGCTGCCGATGTCGTACTCAAGGAGCGACGAAGGCTTATCTTGGTACCAAGAGAGACGCCTTTCAGTTTGATCCACTTACGTAATATGACCACACTGACTGAGGCCGGAGCAATCATTTGCCCAGCAATACCATCCTTTTACAATGGTGCCAATGACTTGCTAAGTATCACAAGTACAGTGGTAGATAGAGTCTTGGACTTAGCCAAAATCCCAATCGAAACCTACCGATGGGGAGAAAGTAGGTAGATGTGTTAAACTTGATTATTTTTGATTAGTCTTATTAGAAAAGTATTCGTTTTAATATAACAGATCAGACATGAAGTCATTTTCATTATTAATCATTGGTTGTTGTTTGTTAACAGTCATTAAAGGGCAGGAGCTGTATTTTCCACCTCTCACTGGGGACGCTTGGGAGACGATCGATCCGCAATCTTTGGGGTATTGTCAGGCAAAGATAGATTCATTGTATGATTTTCTGGAGGAGAGTGATACCAAGGGTTTTCTAATATTGAAAGATGGAAAAATCGTTTTAGAGCAATACTTTGGTGAGTTTTCTCAAGATAGTACATGGTATTGGGCATCGGCAGGAAAGTCTATGACTGGTTTTTTGGTTGGACTAGCTCAACAGGATGGTTTATTGGATATTGATGATCCGACTTCAGACTACCTAGGATCGGGATGGACTAGTATGACTGCAGAGCAAGAGAGTAGTGTCACGATCAGAAATCAATTGTCAATGACTACGGGGCTCATAGATGCGACAAGTATACTTGATTGCACAGATCCTGATTGCCTAATGTACTTGACCGATCCAGGCACGAGATGGGCATATCACAATGCTCCATATACCTTGTTGGATCAAGTTATCGAAAATGCGACAGGTTCTAATTTGAATTTGTATTTATTTCAAAAACTCAGCCTCCGAACGGGTATTCGGGGTTTATATC
>CALDEO010000188.1 GCA_937942465.1 uncultured Saprospiraceae bacterium | reverse complement strand
GGATTACTATGTGAGGCAGTATTGAGCATAAATTTCATTGCCATCACTTTATTGTCGTGCATTATTGATTTCAACTTTCTAATTAAGATTTGTTTAAAAAGGTTTTTATGAAGAGTATAGGTTCACTGTTACTAGTTTTATTGTTTTCTCTTCAATTGATTTCCCAAGATTGGGCTCCAGTTGATGGTCAAGCAGTTATAACAAGAGGAGAAAGAAATATCATCCCCAATAAATATATCACTGCGTATGTAGATGATGCATCCATTAAAGACATCCTCTGGAAAGCTCCACAAGAATTAGATTTTGACCCTAGTAAAGATCAACCCGTATTACTAAATGTAATGATGGCGGATGGTAGTTTCGATCAATTCAGTATTGTTCAGTACCAAATGATGGAGCCTGGTCTTGCTAGTAGATACCCTGATATTAGAACATTCCACGGTACAAGTGCTACCGATCCTTCAAGAAGGATTCGTATCAACTACACCGTGCATGGTCTTAGAGCTGTCATTACTGATGTTGATGGTCAAACCTATATTGATCACCTCCAGCGAAATGACAAGAACCACAAAATAATCTATAAAAGAAATGACTTTGCCGCTAATGAGGATTGGAAATGTGATTATCAAGAAGAAAAACTAGATATCAAAGATGATTCAGGTGTAGCCAATAGCAATAGATCAGGAGATTGTAATTTTAGATCTTACAGGTTCTCTATAACAGCGACAGGTGAGTATTCAAATTATCATGGTGCCACTAGTGCTGCAAACTCAGCTTTAGTACTATCAGCAATAGTTACAACAGTCGATAGAGTCAATGATATTTTCGAACAAGATCTGACGATGCGACTTATCTTGATAAGTAATGTAGATGATGTATTTTACTATAATTCGGCTACTGATCCGTTCTCTGGTACAAGTTCTGGATCTATGATAAATGAAAATCAGACAAATACCGATGCAGTTATTGGATCTGCTAATTATGATTTAGGTCACATTGTAAGTACAGGAGGAAGTGGACTTGCAGGATTAGGAGTTATCTGCTCTAATGGCAATAAGGCTAGAGGTGTTACGGGTATCTCAACTCCAGAAGGTGATCCATTTGACATAGACTATGTGGCTCATGAAATTGGACATCAACTAGGTGCCAATCATACACAAAATAACTCTTGCAATAGAAATACAAGTACTGCAATGGAGCCAGGTAGCGCAAGTACGATCATGGGATATGCGGGTATATGTGCCCCGAATGTACAGAATAACAGTGATGCATACTTTCATGCCATCAGTATTCAAGAAATGAATGGCGAGCTTACATCTAACTCATGCCATCAAATCATAGCATTAAGTAATAGTGCTCCAGTAGTTAATCCATTGACAAACAAATCTATTCCTCATTCTACACCGTTTGTATTGGACGCTGTAGCGACAGATCCTGACGGTGATGCACTTACTTACAATTGGGAGCAAATGGATAATGAAGTGGGAACAATGCCACCTCAGGGTACCAATACGCAAGGACCTATGTTTAGATCAAAATTTGCGACACTAGATTCTAAGCGTTATTTCCCTAACATTACTAACGTCATCGCTGGCACAACAGATCAATGGGAAGTATTACCAACTGTGAATAGAAATATGGATTTCAGAGTTACAGTGAGAGACAACAGTATCGCTCCTGGTTGTACTGATGAGCAAGATATTACGCTTGACGTAGAAGGAAGTGCAGGTCCATTTATAGTGACTTCACAAAATACAGCAACAACTTGGCTAGAATCAGAATCGGTAACTATCACTTGGGATGTAGCCAATACCGTTGCCGCACCTGTAAGTTGCAATAATGTAGAACTGCTGCTATCATATGATGGTGGTCTTACATACCCAACCGTATTACTAGCATCGACACCTAATGATGGATCTGCCGTAATAAACGTCCCTCTGGGTACAACAACTACAGCAAGAGTAATGGTAAAGTGTAGTGATAATGTATTTTTTGATATCAATAATACTAATATTGTTATCAATAATGGGAGTCCTTCATTTTCATTGACTACAAGCCCAACGTCTGGATCTATATGTGATGATCTACCAATAACATTCACGTTAGAATCAACATCAATATTAGGCTTCACTAATCCTGTAACTCTCACGCTGAGTGACTTACCTACTGGTGCAACTACCAACATCACGACTAACCCTATTACCCCTGGAAGCAATACAGCTATTCAGATAGATAACTTGGATGGTCAGTCAGGGATTTTTAATGTGAAAATTACAGGAGTTTCTGGTTCTATTACAAAAGAAACTTTTTATAGCCTCACTGTAGAAAACTCAGTAGCAACACCTGTATTAATGTCTCCATTAAACGCATCTACAGGTGCCGTTGCAAACCCTACCTTATCGTGGAATAGCGTTGCAGGCGCATCAAATTATGAATATGAAATAAGTACCTTACCAAGTGGTGGGAATGTAATAAACAGTGGTAACACTACATCTACATCGGTAATTGTCAATCCTAGTTTAAATCTTTCAACAACATATTATTGGAGAGTACGTAGTACTAATAACTGCGGCGTGACTCCATGGTCTAACGATTGGACATTTGAGACCGGTACTTGTATCATCAAAAGTGCTAATGATCTACCAATTGCTATATCAGCAACCAGTACACCGACAATAAACTCGACCTTTAATATTATAGATAGAGGAATAATTTCAGATTTGAATATCGTCGCACTAGCGGGAACACATACGTATATTTCAGATCTAAATTTCACAATGATACTACCCGATGGGACTAGTACAGCATTCTGGTCTGATCCATGTACTTTTCAGGATAACTTCGATATCAACTTTGATGATGAAGCAGCAAATAACAATTACCCATGTCCTCCTACTGATGGAATGACGTACCAGCCAGATAACCCATTATCGATTTTTGACACAAAGCAAATTCAGGGAGATTGGACCCTATCTGTTTTTGATGATTTTAATGAAGACGGTGGTACTCTAGTATCTTGGGGTGTTGAGATTTGTCTTGATTCTTATTGTGACATTACTGTAAATGATAATGCATTTACAAATAATTATGGAACATTACTATCAGCATTAAACTGTGCAATTGATGGTGACACAATCTACTTGGAAAGTGCTATCGCCGGAATGACAATCGATGCCGGATCTGCAAGTATGCTTATCGATAAAAACATTACGATTCTTGCTCAAGGAAATGATATCAAAATAATTTCAAATGGAACTGCCCCTACTTTCGTTATTGATGATAGAAAGAGAGTTGCATTTATTGGTTTTAAGGTTGAAAACCTAAGCTCAACAGGAGGAGTTATAGAGAACAATGGACAATTGACTTTACGAGATATAGAGGTAAAGTCTGGACAAGATGAAATCACAGTAAAGAATCATAATAGTGCTAAAATGACAATTGAAGGAGAATGTAAATTTATAGATAATTAAACGATAAATCTCCACTTCAAGATCATCAATAAGCTTTATAGATCTTGTTAGGAATACAACATACATAGTTACTCATTTTCATAAAGTAACTAGTTGAATATAAGCAAAAGACACCATGATAACAGTAGTTATCATGGTGTCTTAAATTAGAGTCTAGAGTAAATATAATTGCGACAATTCATGCGCTTTGTCTTAATTATCAAAATAACTTTAACTTTAGCATAAATACTTAATCTTATGAAAACAATGACTTGTAAACAACTTGGTGGTGCTTGTGATTTAGCATTCTCAGCAGAGACTTTTGAAGAAATCGCAGTATTGAGTAAAAATCATGGCGCCGAGATGTTCAAAAACAATGATGAAGCACATTTAGAAGCGATGAACGCCATGCAAGCAATGATGACGTCAAAAGATACAATGAAAGAATGGTTTGATGCTAGAAGGCAAGAATTTGATGCATTACCTCATCAGTAACTAGTCTAAAGGGTACGTTCGTCATCTAGACAACTTTATCGATAAATATACCGATAGATAGATTTTCATTAAACATATTATAGTTACTTCGTAATAGGATCATAATCGCGACAATGGACGACCATACTAAAGCAGACATCATTATTATCGGAGCGGGACTTACGGGTTTAGCAATTGCTCACTACCTTAAGAAGCAAGACTTAAAAATACTCATATTGGAGTCCCGAGATCGAATAGGTGGTCGTATACTCACAATCAACAACGAAGGAGTAACTCCTATCGAAATGGGTGCTACTTGGTTAAGTACTGAACATCGGGCACTACAACAACTTCTTGTAGAAATAGGTCTAGAAACATTTGAGCAGCACCTAGGCAAGACCGCAGTATACGAACCATTCTCTACGGCGCCGGCACAGCTAGTGCAACTCCCCCACTCCGACAACCCTAGCTATCGAGTTAAAGGCGGTACTGATACAATTATAAAAACACTTGCTACAGAATTATCATCACAAAGCATATTACTTAATCAAACAATCAATAAGATCAGCCTAGAGGCAAATAAAGTATTAGTTACTAGCCAAGATACTACATTTGAAAGTAGCATCGTCGTATCAACACTACCGCCACTATTAATGGCAAATACAATCAACTTTGCAACACCACTGCCTGATGGTCTAATGAACCTTGCCAAGTCTACACATACATGGATGGGAGATTCTATTAAAGTTGCTTTGAGTTTTAAAACCAAATTTTGGAATGCCAAAGAACTTAGTGGTACCATATTCAGTAACGTTGGGCCTATCACTGAAATGTATGATCACTCTAATGTTGCGGACTCTCAATATGCACTTAAGGGATTCTTTAATGGTGCCTACTATCACCTAAGTCGTCAAGAACGTCTCGAACTGGTATTGAAACAATTGGAAAAGTATTACGGTGCTCAAGTACGCGATTATCTAACATATGAGGAACTCGTATGGAAAAAAGAAACATCAACTGCCACATCATCTGGTCAAAATATACTCCCACACCAAAACAATGGAGCCACTCAGTATCAACAGTCTTACCTAGACGGTAGATTCTATATTGCCGGTACAGAGACGAGCCCTATCAACGGCGGCTATATGGAAGGAGCAATACAAAGTGCCTTATTTATTTCTAACCAACTCGAAAATAGAAAGCTAAATTCTTAGCCTAATTACGCTATCTATAGGTTACTCTCTTATTAATTTGATCATTTTATGTTGACCACCTTGTGAGACTTTAACAACGTATATACCTGTCTGAAGTATTCGTACATCCAAGCCATCACTACTTGTTAGCTCATCACTCAATAAGAGTTGACCACTCACATCATAAACCTCAACCAAGTAAATACCCTGTTGATCAAGCTCTATGTATAGAATGTCTTGTACTGGATTAGGATACATCAGGACATTTGACAACTCATTATAATGAATACCTGAAGTTACATCCCCAAATTTTACTTCATCAAAATAATAGGTAGTCTCCCCTGCTGCTGATCCCTCTGTACCAAAATTAAAAAATATAGAAGCCATATTATAAGTCCATCCCATCTGGAGGCCGATGCTCAATAACTCGGTACCCGTTGCCTGATTATTAAAATCAAACTCTATTATTTCCCACTCACCATCCAAGGTAGTATTGGTCTGTGTTTCACAAGTATGTGTAGGGTCTTTGTGGTCTTCAACTTTTAACCTTATCGGTGTACCTGCAGTAGGAGACCAAACCTTCACAGTCATTTTAGAATCTGTCAAAGTCAACGGTATATCACTTGCAAAACCCGCAGGCGTACCTATAGTCGTACCTGCCCAAGTAGCCGCATCTATAGTCTTTATAACTTTGATAACTGTATTATTGGCATTCAACGGATCTTGAGTGATACTCGATACATTTCCTCCAAAATCAGTAGTTGTATAGTTGATATCCGCGTCTTCAAAAGTAACGGGTAGGTCCAATTGTTGACCGCCATAAATCTGTTGCACATCATCAAATAAGAATGTTGAATTAGCCGATCCATCGCCTACATTACCGAAATCAAACATAAATACGATGTCTCTATAAGTACTTGGCGCTCCTGTAAAGTCCCATATTAAAGTTTCCCATTCATTACGGACTGTTGTAACAGCATCTCTCTCCGTCTCTCCATTTCCCTCTAACTTAAATTTCACTGTAGTCCCTACTGGTGCCGAAGTATAGACTTTCATAGAAATTATATTATCTAATCCAAAATCTAGATTTGATGATAATTGTATCTTACTACCAGACCAAGGTTGCCCACCATTTCTTATTATTTGTGCTACACGGCTACTCATATTAGCAACTTGGATATAAGGATTAGTGATGACAACTGCTGTACCTCCATCGAAGTCAATAAAGTTTTCAGTATTTACATTAGACTCAAAGTCTATAGGTAGTGATTGTCCTTTTGATGTAAAAGACATAAACAACAATATCGTTGAAGCAATAAAAAAAGTAACGTCGTTCTTATTCATAACAGTCTTTCTTAGTCTATTGGTAAGTTATTGCTATCGATGGTCAAAATCTAACTTCTTTACGACTTAATAAAAAATTGCTATCAAATAAATCAACTGTCCTTCTGCTTTAAAGCAAATTAAGAACAGTAGCAACAAAAAAAAAGCGAGCATCAATTTCTTGATACTCGCTTTTCATTTCCTATATTCTTAGAAGATATTAAGTCATTATTGGCTCTTCTTCCTCTTCTTCTACCTCTACTGGTGTAACAACGCTTACTCGTAGATCATTGAATTTTCTCAATCCTGTACCTGCTGGTATATTCTTACCAACAATTACATTTTCTTTCAATCCATTTAAGTAATCTACTTTAGCTGTAATAGCAGCTGTACTCAGTACTTTAGTTGTCTCCTGGAATGATGCAGCTGATATCCAACTCTTCACACCTAATGAAGCTCTAGTAATACCTTGTAAGATCGGTCTTGACGTTGATGGTATTGCATCTCTAAATGCAACCGATTTCTTATCATTACGCTTCAAGTAAGAATTCTCTTCTCTCAACTGTCTGATAGATACAATCTGACCAACTTTAAGCTTAGCAGATTCACCAGCTTCAGTTACTACCTTCTTATCATAAATCCAATCATTCTGTTCTACAAAATCAAGCTTATCAACTGCTTCTGCCTCTAAGAATGTAGTATCACCAGCATCTTCAATGATCAATCTCTTCATCATCTGACGAACGATCACTTCCATGTGCTTATCGTTGATACTTATACCTTGAGATCTGTATACCTCTTGTACTCCGTTCACTAAGTATTGTTGTACTGCGAATGGGCCTTTGATATTCAAGATGTCCAATGGTGAAATACTACCATCTGACAACTGATCTCCTGCTCTTACGAAGTCTCCTTCTTGAATCAAGATATGCTTAGAAAGTCCAATTAAGTACTTTCTCTTTTGAGCTGTCTTTTCATCTTCAACAAATACTTCTCTATTTCCTCTCTTGATCTTACCGAATGAAACGATACCGTCAATCTCCGCTGTTACAGCAGGGTTAGAAGGATTTCTCGCCTCAAATAACTCTGTTACTCTCGGTAGACCCCCGGTAATATCCTGAATCTTACCTAATTTCCTAGGTATCTTAGCAAGACGTTGACCAGAGAATACTTCAGATCCTTCTTCTACTGAGATGTATGCTCCCACTGGTAAGTTATAGCTCTTAAGCTCTTCACCACTTGGAGAAATAATCTTTAGTGTAGGAATTTTCTTCTTATTCTTAGATTCTATAATTACTTTCTCAACATAACCCGTCTGATCATCTCTTTCAACTCTAAAAGTCTGACCTTCCTCAATTGCATCATACTGGATTATACCTGAATATTCAGAGATAATCACGGCGTTGAATGGATCCCATCCACACATAACGTCTCCTTTCTTCACTGTCTGACCATCCTTTACACTTAGTGTGGCACCATACGGTATGTGAGCTGTATTGTACACTTTTTCTGTAACAGGATCCTTCAATTTTATTTCTCCAGATCTAGATAATACAATCGTAGTTTTCTTCTTATCTTCTACAAGCTCAATAACTTTCATATTATCAAACTCAAGAACTGCATCAAATTTCGATACTAACTCTGACTCGGTCTTCGATACAGAGGCAATACCCCCAACGTGGAAGGTACGAAGTGTTAACTGTGTACCCGGCTCACCAATACTCTGTGCTGCAATAATACCTACTGCGTCACCTGGCTCAGTTATTCTACCAGTTGCTAGGTTCTTACCATAACACTTAGTACAGACACCTTGCTTAGAGTCACATGTCAATACAGATCTGATCATTACTGATTCGATACCTGCTTCTTCTATTTTCTCAGAGATTGCATCTGTGATATACTCTCCTGCTTGATGTATAACCTCATCCGTTACTGGGTGATGTATATCTTGTAAAGCATATCTAGTTTTGATTCTGTCACCAATATTCTTGATCACTTTATCATTATCTTTCAATGCTTTCATCTCGATACCTCTTAGCGTATCACAATCATTTTCAGTAATGATTACATCTTGAGAAACATCTACTAGTCTTCTCGTCAAGTATCCTGCATCGGCTGTCTTCAATGCTGTATCGGCAAGACCTTTACGAGCACCGTGAGTAGAGATAAAGTATTCTAATACTGACAGACCTTCTACGAAGTTAGATAAGATTGGGTTTTCGATAATCGCCCCACCAGTATCACCTGATTTTCTTGGCTTTGCCATCAATCCCCTCAAACCACATAACTGCTTAATCTGCTGCTTAGATCCCCTTGCACCAGAGTCAAGCATCATATATACCGAGTTAAATCCATCTTTATGTACAGCCAACTCCTCCATTAGAGTTTCAGTAATCTTATTATCGGCATAAGTCCACTTATCAATAACTTGGTTATATCTCTCGTTAGAAGTAATAAGACCCATGTTATAGTTCTCCCATACCTCATCAACTTCGTTCTGAGCTTCGATAAGAGTTTTCTCCTTAACTGTAGGCTCAATAAGATCACCTAAGTTAAACGATAGACCACCTTTGAATGACCAATAGAAACCCATATCCTTGATCTTATCCAAGAAAACAGCTGTTACAGAGAAATCTGTTCTAGTGATGATATCACTAATAATTCTCTTCAAGTTTCTCTTAGTCAACAGATCATTGATAAATGGTACTGTCTCAGGCACTGATTGATTGAATATTACTCTACCAACTGTAGTTTCGATAAGTCCGATAACCATGTTACCTTCTTCATCCTCTACTCTACCTTTACACTTGATCGGAGCATGTAGATCAACTACACCTTCGTCATATGCAATTACAACCTCTTCAGCACTGTAGAATCTCATACCATCTCCTCTAGCTCTATTGCCCTCTTCAGAGACCATCGGCTTCGTAAGGTAGTATAAACCCAATACCATATCCTGTGAAGGCAATGTTATTGGAGATCCATCTTGTGGATTCAACATGTTGTGACATGCAAGCATCAATAATTGTGCTTCCAAGATCGCTCCATGACTCAACGGTACGTGTACCGCCATCTGATCACCATCAAAATCGGCGTTAAATGCACTACATGCAAGTGGGTGTAATTGAATTGCTTTCCCTTCTACCAACTTAGGTTGGAATGATTGTATAGACAATCTGTGAAGCGTAGGGGCCCTGTTCAACATGATTGGGTGCCCTTTCAATATATTTTCTAAGATTTCCCAGATAACGGGGTCTTTCTTATCTACTAATTTTTTCGCAGACTTTACAGTCTTAACGATACCTCTTTCAATCAACTTTCTGATTACGAAAGGCTTGAATAACTCTGCAGCCATTCCTTTAGGCAATCCACACTCGTGTAACTTAAGTGTAGGTCCTACAACAATTACAGATCTACCAGAATAATCTACCCTTTTACCAAGTAGATTCTGTCTGAATCGACCTTGCTTTCCTTTTAGGATATCACTCAATGATTTTAATGCTCTACCACCTTCAGCCTTTACAGCATTCGATTTTCTAGAGTTATCAAATAATGAGTCAACGGCTTCTTGTAGCATTCTCTTTTCATTTCTCAAGATCACCTCAGGTGCCTTGATTTCCAAAAGACGCTTCAATCTGTTGTTTCTGATAATCACTCTTCTGTAGAGATCATTCAAATCCGAACTTGCAAATCTACCACCATCTAAAGGCACCAAAGGTCTTAACTCTGGCGGTATTACTGGTAGGTACTGGATAATAGCCCATTCAGGCTTGTTTTCCATTCTTGTATGTCCATCTCTGAATGCTTCTACAACTCTTAGACGCTTCAATGCTTCAGATTTTCTCTGTTGAGAAGTTTCATTAGCTGCTTGATGTCTTAGGTCATAAGAAAGTTGATCAAGCTCTACTCTTTCGAGTAATTCTTTCACACCTTCTGCACCCATCTTAGCGATGAATTTATTTGGATCTGTATTTTCTAATGTTTGATTATCTTTTGATAGAGAATCTAACACTTCGAAGTACTCCTCTTCAGATAAAAGATCAAATTTTTCAATTTCTCCTTCTTTCTCTCCTGGCTGTACAACTACGTATCTTTCATAGTATATGATCGATTCTAGTTTCTTTGAAGATAACCCAAGTAGGTAACCTATTTTATTTGGTAAAGATTTAAAGAACCATATGTGTACTACAGGCACAACCAATTTGATATGTCCCATTCTTTCACGTCTCACTTTCTTTTCAGTCACTTCGACACCACAACGGTCACAAACGATTCCTTTATATCTAATTCTCTTGTACTTTCCACAATAACACTCATAATCCTTAACAGGTCCGAATATTCTTTCACAGAATAATCCGTCTCTCTCTGGCTTATAAGATCTATAGTTGATCGTTTCCGGCTTTAATACCTCACCGAATGATCTTTCCAGAATATCATCTGGAGAACAAAGGCTTATTGTAATGGTATCAAATCCTGATTTTTGACCTACATTCTGCTGTTTAAAAGGCATAGTCTATATATTGATCTTGATGTTAATATTGTTAAAAATTGCTTCCTCGATGATTAGTTAAACTTCACGTCTAATGCTAATCCTCGTAATTCATGTATCAATACATTGAATGACTCAGGTATATTCGGCTCCGGGAGGTTCTCACCTTTCACGATAGCTTCATACGTTTTTGCCCTTCCGATGATATCATCTGATTTCAAAGTAAGAAGTTCTCTCAAGATATTAGATGCTCCAAATGCCTCTAATGCCCATACTTCCATCTCACCGAAACGCTGTCCACCAAACTGTGCTTTACCACCCAATGGTTGTTGCGTAATCAATGAATAAGGTCCGATAGATCTTGCATGCATCTTGTCATCAACCATGTGTGATAACTTAAGCATGTAGATAATACCTACCGTCGCTTGCTGATGGAAACGATCTCCCGTACCACCATCATATAAGTATGTCTGACCTAATGAAGG